>JANNXL010000530.1:0-1890 GCA_031409575.1 Hyphomicrobium sp. | reverse complement strand
CGCCAAAGCAGCATAAAGAGCCAATGGGGTTTAGTGTCTCCGTCAGAACGGCACATCAACATGGTATTGAACAGCGCGGCAAAACGTTGAGGCATCAACATGGGGGCGACTCCATAATGAGGCTTTCACTGCAATCGCTGGCCCGGTGACAGGGCCACACACAACGGTCCGGCCTTCGCACGCACGCCGGTCTCGTCCGGGGTGAACCCAGACCGGCGAGCTAAAAGGCCAAAACTGCAATGGTTGCGACTGAGCTGTCTTGAACAGACGGACGAAAGTCAGGCGTGCAACGCCGGTCAGATGTTCCCTAGGGAGGCGCTGTTCATCGCCCCCGCACATCCGGTTAAACTGAGTCCTCAGCTTAACGGCCAAACCTAGGTTTGGGTCTCTCTTCAGATGATCCAAGGGCGATCGCCCCTCTTTCGTCTGACACGTGCACTCCGGATCTGCAGTCGCACGCGATGGGAGCTTGTGCTCCAGGGATCGGTGCGAAACCAGATCTTCCGGTAAGGAGGACACTAGGCGATTCGTGTCGCACTGCGATGACACACAGCCGGTTTTTTTAGGTTGCATGCGCCGGAGCACATCCCGGTGACTTGCTAGCGATCGCTCAAACGGCGCGGCTCTGACGTTTTGGCAGCTAGCTTTTTGGCTCCAAGTAGCGTGCCTGACAGCGCCTGCGCCTTCGCAGCTTCCTGCACGGCTTTCTGCACCTTCTCGAAGGCACGCACTTCGATCTGGCGCACGCGCTCTCGGCTCACATTGAACTCGGTCGAAAGATCTTCCAGTGTGACGGGATCGTCAACCATGCGGCGCGCTTCGAATATCCGCCGCTCGCGGTCGTTGAGCGACTCCAAGGCGGCCGATAGAAACGATTTGCGCAGACCGCTTTCTTCGGCTTCGACCAAGCGTTCTTCCTGATCAGGCGTCTCGTCGGCCAGCCAATCCTGCCATTCACCCGACTCTTGATCGGCACGCACCGGTGCGTTGAGCGAGGCATCGCCGCCCAGCCTGCGATTCATGGAAATAACGTCGGCTTCGCTCACGCCGAGTTTGGTGGCAATCGCCTTGACGTGCTCGGGCTTGAGATCGCCTTCTTCCAGCGCTTGAAGCTGGCTCTTGGTGCGCCGCAGATTGAAAAACAGCTTCTTCTGGGCCGCCGTGGTGCCCATTTTGACAAGACTCCAAGACCGCAGGATATATTCCTGGATCGAGGCGCGAATCCACCACATGGCGTACGTTGAAAGCCGGAAGCCGCGATCGGGCTCAAAGCGTTTGACGGCCTGCATGAGGCCGACGTTTCCTTCAGAAATCACTTCTCCAATGGGCAGGCCGTAGCCGCGATAGCCCATCGCGATGCGGCCCACGAGGCGTAAGTGCGAGGTGATGAGCTTATGGGCTGCCGCAGTGTCGGCATGCTCTGTCCAACGCTTGGCCAGCATGTATTCTTCGTCGGGCTCAAGCATGGGAAATTTGCGTATCTCTTCGAGATACCGCGTCAGCCCCAGCGAACCTCCGGCAATGGAAGGCAAAGAATCAGAACTTGAAGCCATTTCCCATTAACGCCGAGGCAACCTCACGGTTCCCCTAACGCTCCCTGCAAATTCTACCCTCACTGGGGCCAAACTCCTGCGGACCCCAGTCACTCAGACGCAACAATTCTATAGCAGCGCGCGGCCTCAGGCGCCTTACAGTTCCGTAATTGCAAACGTCGTAAAGCAGAGCCGGACATATGGGTTAGCTGGCGAGCGCGGCAAGTGGGCTTAAGTCATGGCAGCGTGAGTGTGTTGAAAAGCCGCGCCATGTCAGGCGGAAGTGGACTTTCAAAACGCAGGGTTTTACCGGTCACGGGGTGCTCGAAGCCCAAAACCGCCGCATGAAGCGCCTGCC
>JANNXL010000529.1:0-16213 GCA_031409575.1 Hyphomicrobium sp. | reverse complement strand
GCGTGCAGGCCTCGGCAAAGATCTCATTTCAAAAGACAAACTCATGGCCGAGCTGGTCGAAGTGGCGCCCAAGATCCTCCCGTTCATGGATGTGACGTGGGAGTTGCTCGACACCGCGAACAAGGACCGCAAGCGTATTTTGTTCGAAGGCGCGCAAGGTGCGCTGCTCGATATCGATCACGGCACGTATCCGTTCGTCACCTCCTCGAACACCGTGGCGGCGCAAGCCGCAACGGGTTCAGGCATGGGGCCGCGCGCTGTGGGTTATGTGCTCGGTATTGCCAAGGCCTATACGACCCGCGTCGGTTCGGGTCCGTTCCCGACAGAACTGACGGACGCGACGGGCGAAATGCTGGGCCAGCGCGGTCATGAGTTCGGCACGGTAACAGGCCGCAAGCGCCGTTGCGGCTGGTTTGACGCCGTTTTGGTCCGCCAAGTCGCCAAAGTGTCGGGAATCGACGGCATAGCGTTGACCAAACTCGACGTGCTCGATGGCTTCAAAGAGATCAAAGTCTGCACGGGCTACATGCTCGACGGCGAGCGCATCAACAGGTTGCCCGCAGGAAGCAATGCTCAGTCCCGCATTGAGCCTATCTGGGAGACGTTCGAAGGCTGGTCGCAATCGACGCGCGGTGCACGCTCGTGGAACGATCTGCCGGCGCAGGCCGTTAAATATGTGCGCCAGATCGAGGAGCTGATCGAATGTCCCGTGACGCTGCTCTCAACGTCGCCAGAGCGCGATGACACAATTTTGATGAAAGACCCATTTGCAGACTAAGGGCGCGCAGTTTGAGGGGCGCGACATGGTGGCTTCACAATGGAGCCGGATCCTGTGCTCAAAGGGCGGCAAATCTCAAACAGTGGTGATTACTCCATGGCACGCAACAAGCCGACGCCAAAAGACGCCTTCGTGATGTTCAATGTGATTTACGAAGACGGAACGCAAACTTCCAACCGCAAGGTTCCCGGCAGCGAACTGGGCGGCCTTGAGGGGGATGCGCCCGCACAAGCCATCATAGAAGAGCAGGACCGCAAGATTGAAGAACAGTCGGGCCGCCCGCGCGGGCCGATAAAGTCGATCGCGCGGGTGTCAACGCGATAATTCGCGCAGGGGTGAAATCGTATTGCCTGATGCATCTTGCAGCCGCCTCAGGTTTGCGGCGGTACGATCTCACACAGTTTCGCTGAGACCCCGATGCCCGATTTTTTCACGCCACCCAGTTATTACAATGAACTCGACGGAAGTCTCGCTCAGGCTTGGGCGCTTCTGTCGCGCGGCGTGGCGGACCGGAAGGCGCCGTTTCATACGCCGTCGATTGCAACGGTGGATGCACAGGGCGCACCGCATGTGCGCACCGTTGTGCTGCGAGCGTGTGAAGTCCCATCGCGGGCGTTGCGGTTTCATACGGATATGCGTGGCGAGAAGGTGGCGCACATCGCCGCCAATCCGCGTGTTGCGATGCATTTCTATGATGTGGGCGCGAAGCTTCAATTGCGCGTCTCCGGTACCGCAGAAGTGTTAGGAAGCGGCCCCATCGCAGAAGACGCCTGGACCCGGTCGCAGCCGCAGAGCCGCGAGTGCTATGCTGCGGTCAAGGCGCCGGGAGCTGTGATCGAGACGCCGGAGCCGGTTGCGATTGCCAATTCACTAACGTCATCAGAGGCACAGGCAAACTTCTGCGCTGTGATCGTCACCGTAGACCGCATCGAATGGCTCTATCTCGCTGCTGAAGGTCATCGCCGCGCCGTGTGGACGTGGATTGACACTGCGTGGCATGGCGCATGGCTGCAGCCATAACTTTCCTGTTCGAGCCGTCTCATTCGCATACTGACCTGCGTGCAACGTTCGGCTGCCTGCAAGGAGAGCCGGTGCGCGCCAAGTAAAGGCAGTTCAGGTTGCGTTCATGCCGCCCAAGGTAACCATTGCTCGAACATCGCGGATCGCACTAGATTGGTTGTGCGCGCGAAACGTGCCTTCGCGGGAGTAGTCACTGTGACAAGACTGAGAACATCAATTAGGGGCAAGGGCTTGGCGCTGCTGTTTGCAGGCCTCGCATCGGCGGTGGCCGGAACCACAGCCATTGCCCAAGATGCTTGCCTTGCCCGATGCCAGGCACAGGAGAGCGCTTGCCTCCAGGCCAGCAAAGGCGATCGCGCCAAGTGCAATGCTGTTGCAACTCAGTGTTTCCAGGGTTGCCGCAAGCCGCGTTGATCGAATGCTCCCAGAAGAAGTCAACGTCAGACGGCGTCCTAACGGGCGCCGTTTCTCATTTTGCTAGCGACCATCAGAACCACCAGCTGACGCGGGCCGTGTGCGCCCATGACCAATCGCCCGCCGATATCGCCGGTGCGCGAAGCGCCTGAAATCAAGTTGATCGTGCGTGGCAGGCGCGGAGTTTCCGTGTCCGAGCATACGCTCGCAAGTGCTTCATCGAGTGTCTGGACAAGATGCGCTTGGTCGAGCACCACAATGTGCAAGTCTGGCAGAAACGCGAGCGTCACCGGATTATCAGCGCCTGAAGCCAGAAGCAGCGTCCCAGTTTCAGCAATACCCCGGAGCGCGCGCGACAGCGAGGCAAGATCGCTGGGCTCGGCTGCACCTGCCGTGTGTTCAAGTCCGGATGCCGTATCCCAGGGTAAGGATGTGATTTGCGGGTCATGGCCGTGGCGCAGTTTCAATGGCAGGCGTGCAGCTGTGATGTAACGCAGTGCTGCAGCTGGAACGTCATCCCAGCCGGTTAAGTGTTCGACGCAGACGCCGCACGCTTCAAGCCGGGTGATGAAGGCGGTCTGGATTTCGCTGGAAGAAAGTGGCGCGTGTTCGAGTGCGATCCCTGCCCGCATTCGAACTGTGGAACGCTCGTGGCGCGCGGCACGCACTGCTGACAAAATTGTTTCCCGGCTCATCGAGGTACACCCCGCCCGGCTTTTTTCCAGAGTTGCTGAAAGGTGCGGCCATGGGGAGCCGGCAAATCGCGGGTGCGCGTCCAGTTCCCACCAAAAGGCACGTGCTTCAGATGCCCGCGCGCCCGGCCTTTGGCTCCAAGCACAGCGACGGCAAGGCGCGTCACGGCCTGATAGAGCCGCGGCCGCATTGCCACATATCTCCAGATGCGCAGGCTCAGCCTTTGCCGCGCTGGTGTGAGACCTGTTGAAAAATCCTGCTCGCGCCACTGCCGCATTAATGTGACCAGCGGAATCTTAACCGGGCACACCTCCTCACAGCGCCCGCAAAACGTGGAGGCTTGCGGGAGATCGCGGGAGGCCTCCAACCCGGCGAGTGCAGGCGTAAGGGCCGCTCCAATAGGCCCAGCATAAACCGCGTCATAGGCGTGCCCGCCGATCGCCTGATACACCGGGCAATGGTTCATGCAGGCACCGCAGCGAATGCATCTGAGTACGTCACGGAACTGCCCGGCCAGCAAATTTGTGCGGCCATTGTCGAGCAGAACGATGTGGCATGCCTCCGGCCCATCGGGATCACGAGCGCGCTTTGGACCCGTCGCGAATGTCGTGTAGGCGGTCATGTCTTGGCCCGTGGCCGATCGCGCAAGCAACCGCAACAGGACTGCGGTTTCTGCCAGTGTCGGCACAACTTTCTCGATTGTTGCGAGCACGATGTGAACGCGGGGCAGCGTCTGTGTGAGATCGCCATTGCCCTCGTTTGTCACGATGACGGTTGAGCCCGTCTCGGCGACGAGAAAATTGGCTCCCGTTATGCCGGCGTCTGCCGACAGGAATGTCTCGCGCATGATGCCGCGGGCTTCGGCCACCAAGTCGGCAGCGGCGGCAAACGTGCGGTCCACCGGCAGATGCGTGTGATGGCGGCGGAAGTCGGCTTCGACGTCGTCTTGAGTGAGGTGGATCGCCGGTGCGATAATATGGCTGGGCATCTCGCCGCGCAGTTGCAGGATGTATTCGCCCAGATCGGTTTCAACGGTTTTGATGCCGGCCGCCTCTAGGTGCGCGTTGAGTGCAATCTCCTCCGAAACCATCGATTTGCCCTTGATGACAAGGCGTGCGCTGGCCTTCTGGCAAATCTCCAGGATAATGCTGCGGGCTTCCTCGGCCGTGGACGCCCAATGCACGGCGCTACCCGCAGCACTCGCATTGCGCTCGAAGGTTTCTAGGTGCGTTGCCAGATCATCGAGGGTCTGGTCGCGGATCGACTGCGCCTGATCACGCAGGGCTTCGAAATCTGAGAGGCCTGCGACAGCTGCACGGCGGCGGGCCACAAGGCCGCCATCAAGCCCTCCGAGCGCTTCCTGCAGCACCCGGTTTGAGAGTGCGGCGCGAACGTTTGCGTTAAAACTGGAAGCTGTGCGCGGCATGTTTGGATTGCTAGCCTGCTGCCGAGATCGGAGGATCGCCGAATTCGCCAGCGAGCACTTCGGCGACATGGCGGCAGGCGACCTTTGAACCCTGGCGGCTGAGTTTGCCAGCGATATTCAAAAGGCACCCAAGATCGGGTCCGGTGACAAGGCTTGCTCCGGTTGCGGCAATCGCCGCGGTTTTCTTGGTCACAAGAGCGTCAGAGATCTCATCGTATTTGACAGAGAACAATCCGCCGAACCCACAGCACGCTTCCCGATCGGTCATCTCGGCAAGAGTGACGCCCGGCATGGACGCGAGTAAGGTGCGCGCCTCGGCAGCCAAATTCATTTCGCGCAGGCCAGAGCACGAGTCGTGATAGGCAACGCGTCCCGAAAATCCGCCGGGCACATTCGTCAGCCCCCGCACATTGACTAAAAACGAGATCAGTTCATGAACGCGGCCGGCATATGCGTTGGCCACGGGTGCAAGTTGGGCATCATCAGCGAATAGCTGAGGGTAATGCACCTTCAACATGCCGGCGCACGAGGCCGACGGCGCGACGATGTGGCCAGTACCATCGAACGAACGGATCGTCTGAAGCGCGAGTTCTTTCGCCGTCGCGCGATCACCAGCATTGTAGGCCGGCTGCCCGCAACAGGTTTGCAAGGCGGGAACGGTCACTTCACAACCTGCGTGCTGCAACAGTTTCACGGCTGCAAACCCAACCGATGGGCGCAGCAAATCAGCGAGGCAGGTGATGAACAAGGCCACCTGCGGGCGCGAACCCGCATCTGTTTCGCTCGGCCCGGCAACTGAAAGGGTCGCTGCCGCCATTTATGGCAGTGTCTTGAGATATTTGATGATGGCACGGCGCTCGGCCTCGTCGGGCACGGCCCAAGCCATGCGGCTGCCTGGCATGAAGGTCATGGGGTCGGCGAGGTACTTGTCGAGGTTATCATCAGTCCAAAGGAGGCCGGAAGCGTTGGCTGTTTGAAAGGCCTCGGAGTAGGTGAACCCTGCCGACGATCCCACCAGTTTTCCCGCCACCCCGTTGAGCACAGGGCCATTCAAGTGCCGCGCACCCGCCCCAACCGCATGGCAGGCGAGGCACTTTGCAAACGCAGTTCCTCCACCGCTTGTGTCCTGAGCTTGGGCTGGAGACAGCAACTGCACCGCGCTTATGAACGCCAAAGCGGCGAATGCGTGCGGAAAACCCAGGCGATTGAGGTGCGCGCGCGTGTCTGCAGCAAGGGGCATGCGGGAACTCCGTGTCTTGACCGGGCGCTCCACACTCGTCGCGCAGGCGCCCGGCCAAGATTGACGCGATTGGACGGCTCCCCGTCAAGTCACAACGACCCTAAGCCGGATCTTATGGCTCCCCGCGAAGCCGCTGTGACGAGCCGCCCGTTCGCGACGCCCCCGCTTAGCCCGCGGCCACATTAACCGGGAGTTTACGTGCTGCGGCCTGGCCGCGCGCGGCAGATTTCGCTGGGCCCCTCACCGCGTGCTGTTCCAAACCTTTTTCCCAGTAGGGCTCCAAGGTGAAATGTTCACTGAGGAATTCGATAAACGCCGTCACCTTGGCCGGCATGAACTCGCGGCATGGGTAGACGGCATGGATCGCAACTTTCGAGGAACCGCGATAGGTTGGCATGACCACCTGCAAGGCACCGCTTTTCAACTCGGGTCCGATTTCCCAAAGGCTGCGCAACCCGAGCCCAAGTCCAGCCAGCAAAGATTCGCGGATTACTTCGGCTGAGTTGGAGCGGATGTTGCCGCGCAAACGCAACTGATGTTCGCCGTCGGGCCCTTCAAGCCGCCAGAATTCCTGGGCTCCCGCCGAGAGGCAGTTGTGATGCTCCAGATCGAGCAATGATTTAGGTGCGCCCGCCTTCGCAAGATAGCTGGGAGCTGCACAAATCACGCGCCGGTCGGGCGACAGTTTGCGAGCCACAAGTGAGCTGTCTGCCAGTTCGCCGATGCGCACCGCCACATCGACGCCGTCGCGGATGATGTCGACGAAGTTGTCGGTCAAGTGCATGTCGAGTTCGATTTCGGGGAAGCGCTCGATGAACGCTGGCATCAGTGGCGTTAGGATGAGCCGCGAGAAGGTGGTCGGCGCCGTAATCTTAAGTGCGCCACGCGGCTTGGTGTTGCGGCGGCTGACGAAGTCGTCGGCTTCTTCGACGAGGCTGAGAATATCGACGATGCGCTTAAAGTAACCCTCGCCTGTTTCAGTGAGAGTAAGCTGACGTGTGGTGCGGTGAAAAAGGCGGGCACCGAGGCGATCTTCAAGGAGGCTAACACGCTTTGACACCACGGCGGGCGACAGACCCATTTCCCGTCCGGCGGCCGACATGTTGCCGGTTCTGGCAACGCGGGCGAAAATGTCAAAGTCACTGATCGTCGTCACGGTGCATTCCCCTTATATTACCAGCGAATTGGCTAAGGTCCTTCGCTGATTTATTGATTATATGCCGGAGTGATGGAAGTTTGTCGCCAAAAAAATAGAACAGAAAAGATCATTTTCTTTTTCGTTGATAATGATAAAATTAAACGTCGTTCATTCAGGTTGCTGTTGCTTTTAGAATGCAGCGCAAAAACTGCCCGATGGGTGGCGGCTTCAAGTAACCATCCGGGCCTGAGTTGTGGCATGATGTGATCTCAAAATCCGGAGACACGCGATGTCCTTCATTCAACTGCCCAAGCCAGATTCCTCAATCGTTGCCCGGCGCCTCGAGATCGTCGCGGTGCTCGAAGGTCTGGTGCAATCTGGGTTGGTGATTTCAGACGAGGATGGGCGCCGGGCTTACGAGACCGATGCACTGACGGCCTATAAACGCATGCCTCTGGCCGTCGTGCTGCCGGCCACCACGCAAGAAGTGTCGCTGGTGCTTGCCTATGCCTGCGCCAACGGCATCAAAGTTGTGGCGCGTGGGGCTGGCACGTCGCTGTGCGGCGGTGCACTGCCCGGTGAAGACGTGATTGTTGTCGGCGTTTCCAAAATGAATCGTGTCATCGAGATCGATTATGAAAGCCGCACGGCACGCGTCGAATCGGGCATCACCAATTTGGCAATTTCGAAGGCCGTCACACCGCGCAATTTCTTCTACGCGCCTGATCCGTCCAGTCAGCTGGCCTGCACGCTTGCCGGCAATCTCGCGATGAACTCGGGTGGTGCACACTGTTTGAAATACGGTGTCACGACCAACAACGTGCTCGGCGTCAAAATGGTGCTGATCACAGGCGAGATCGTTGAGATCGGCGGGGCGCAGCTTGATGCCGAAGGTTATGACTTGCTTGCACTCATCGTTGGGTCGGAGGGCCAGTTCGGGATCATTACAGAAGCAACGGTGCGCATTCTGCCGTCTGCCGAAGGCGCAAAGCCCATGATGATCGGCTTTGAAAGTGCGGCCAAAGCCGCGATTTGCGTCGCCCGCATTATTGCGTCCGGCATTATTCCCGTTGCAATCGAATTCATGGACAAACCGGCCATAGAAGTGTGTGAAGCGTTCGCCAAGGCCGGGTATCCGCTTGACGTGGACGCGCTGCTCATCATTGAAGTGGAAGGCTCGGAGGAAGAGATAGCGGACCGGCTGGCGTATATCGCTGGAATCGCTAACGAACTGTCGCCTAAATCGATTGTGGTGGCTGCGAACGAAGATCAGGCGGCGCGCATCTGGAAGGGGCGCAAATCGGCATTCGGTGCCATCGGCCGCCTCGCTGACTACTACTGCATGGACGGTACTATTCCGCTCGGGCATCTGCCGCATGTGCTCGAACAGATTGCCGAAATCTGCGCCCGCCATGATCTCAAAGTCGCCAACATCTTTCATGCCGGAGACGGAAATCTCCATCCCCTGATCATGTATAATGCCAACGCGCCGGGCGAGATTGAAAAGGCCGAAATGGCGGGAGCTGAAATCCTGAAGCTGTGTGTAGCCGTTGGCGGCTGCCTCACGGGCGAGCACGGCGTCGGAATTGAAAAGCGGGATCTGATGACGGTGCAATTCACAGAAACGGATCTGAACGTGCAAATGCGCATCAAATCGGTTTTCGATCCATCGTGGCTGCTCAATCCTGCAAAGGTGTTCCCGCTGGATGGGCGCCCGGCGCCCGCTGCCATCGTATCCATGCAGGCGCTGCCCGTGGATATGCTGCACCCCGTTGCAGCTTGAGGAGCGTTCGGCTTTGAGCAATGTGCTGCAGCCCGCCACAGAGTGGGAATTGAAGAGCATGATCGCGTCGCTTGCCGAGCGGCAGATCCCCGTTGAGGTGGCCGGTGGCGGCTCAAAACGCACCTGCGGGCGGCCGGTCGCGGCAACCGCCGTGCTGTCAACAGCAATGCTGCGCGGTATCACTTTGTATGAACCGACCGAACTGGTGATGAGCGCGCGCAGCGGCACGCCGCTGTCTCAGGTGGAAGTGGAGCTTGCATCTCGCGGGCAAATGCTGCCGTTCGAGCCGATTGATTTGGGGCCAATGCTGGGTCAGCAAGCCGGGCAGCAGACGATGGGCGGAGTGTTTGGCGCGAACCTTTCGGGTGCGCGGCGCTTCGTGGCAGGAGCCGCGCGGGATCATGTCTTGGGAATACAGGCAATCAACGGGCGCGGCGAACAGTTCAAATCCGGCGGGCGCGTGATGAAGAACGTGACCGGCATCGACGTCGCGCGCGGCATCACCGGCAGCTGGGGAACGCTGGCCGTGCTCTCAGAGATCACATTCAAAGTACTGCCGCTGCCTGATGACATGACAACGCTGGTCTACACCGGCCTAACGGATGAACTCGCAGCCGAACTGATGTGCATTGCATCGGGCTCGCCGTTCGAAGTTTCGGGTGCCGTGCATCTGACGGCCGCTCTCGCGCGCCGCCTCAAGACGGGCGAACTGGCCGAGGAGAAGAAGCCGGTCACGGCGTTGCGCATCGAGAACTTTTCAAAGTCCGTCGAATACCGCAAAACACGCTTGAAAGAGCTTCTGGTTGCGTTCGGCACGCCAGCCGAACTGGATCTCGATCCGTCGTTGAAGTTCTGGAATGAGTTGCGGCGGTTTTCGGTGTTGCCCTTTGGGCCAACACACGTCTGGCGGATTTCCACGTCGCCGCGCAATGGCCCCAAGCTGGTTGCCGCCATTCGCCGCCATGTGCCGGTCGAAGTCATGTATGATTGGTCAGGCGGGCTGGTGTGGCTTGAAACGGCCGCATCGGCAGACGCAGGTGCCGCAGATGTGCGCCGCGCTGTCGCCAGTTTTGGCGGTCATGCTACGCTCATTCGCGCCGAGGATGCGGTGCGCCGTGAGGTGCAGGTGTTCCAACCGTTGACGCCGGCCGTCGCGCGCATCACGCAGGGCTTGAAAGCCGCCTTTGATCCGCTTGGGCTGCTCAGCCCTGGCCGTATGTATGCCAATCTATAGTTTGGTCGTTCTTCGCCGTTAAGGGCCCGGTCCGCTGCAATGCAAACCTCGTTCACGTCCGCCCAACTCACAAATCCGCGTGTTGCGGAAGTTGATCGCATCTTGCGCAAGTGCGTGCATTGCGGGCTGTGCACCGCGGTGTGCCCGACCTATGTCATGCTCGGCGACGAGCGCGATAGCCCGCGCGGGCGCATCTATCTCATCAAGGATATGTTTGAAAAGGGTGCCGCGCCAAGCAACGAGGTGCGCCATCACGTCGATCGCTGCCTGTCGTGCTTGTCGTGCACCACAACGTGCCCTTCCGGCGTAGACTACATGCATCTAGTCGACGCGGCGCGTGCTGAGATCTACGAAAAGACCTCGCGGCCTGCGAAGGCCCGTCTCGTGCGGCGGCTTCTGGCGTTTGTCGTTCCGCATCCGCGACGGTTCCGTCTCGCATTGAAGGCGGCTGCGTTCGGCCGTCCTTTCGTGCCGTTCATGCGGCGCCTGGGGCTGCCCGAACTTGCCGCCATGGTGGAACTCGCACCCGAGCATATTCCCGCAGCCGGGAAATTCGACGGGCCGGGAACGGCGGCCACAAAATCAGAACGCCGCGCACGTGTGATCCTGCTCGCCGGGTGCGCGCAACAGGTGCTGCGGCCCGATATCAACGACGCCACCATCCGCTTGCTGGCGCGCCGCGGCGTGGATGTGGTGGTAACCAGCGGTGCTGGGTGCTGCGGGGCACTCGTGCATCATATGGGGCAGGAGCATGATGCTAAGGCGCAAGCGCGCCGCAACATCGATGCCTGGACCAAAGAAATGGGCAAGGGCCCCATCGATGCGGTTCTGATCAACGCGTCAGGCTGCGGGACAATGGTGAAAGACTATGGCCACCTGCTGCGCAATGATGCCGCCTACAAAGATCGCGCCGCCAAAATTTCGGCACTGGCAGCCGACATCTCCGAGTTCCTGACCACCACCAATTTGGGTCCGCCGTCGCGTTGGTCGTCGGTGCGCGTCGCTTATCACTCGGCCTGCTCTCTACAGCACGGCCAGCGCATAACAGACGAACCCAAGATGCTTTTGAAGCAGGCAGGTTTCAGTGTGGCCGATGTGCCCGATGGGCATTTGTGCTGCGGCTCGGCGGGAACGTACAACATACTGCAATCAACGCTCGCTAACGAGTTGAAGGCCCGCAAGATCGCCAGCATCAAGACCACCAAGCCCGATGTTGTGGCGGCTGGAAACATCGGTTGCATTGCACAACTTCAAACAGGTCTCGGTGTTCCAGTGGTGCATTCTGTCGAGCTGCTCGATTGGGCACATGGCGGCCCGGTGCCGCGCGGGCTGGAGCATCTGGCGCAATTCGTCACCGACGTGCCCAAACCAAAGTTTGTGGCCGAAGATTTTATAGAACCTTTGCACGCATGACTTCGTTTCAGAACGACGCCCTGAAAGTGCCCGACAAACGGGACTTGATTGGTCCCTTTGACATTATCGGGGACGTGCACGGTTGCGCCGATGAACTGGTCGCATTGCTGTCGAAACTTGGATACGGCGTGCGGTTCGCTGGGCGCGGCGAAGATCGCCATGTGGTGGCGGTTGCTCCATCAGGCCGTCGCGCAATTTTTGTCGGTGATCTTGTGGACCGTGGACCCAACGCGCCCGACGTCCTGCGCATCGTCATGGCGATGGTCCACGCGCGCCAGGCGTTGGCGGTGGAAGGCAACCACGACATCAAATTTTTGCGCTGGCTGAGCGGGCGTCAATCCAGCCTAAGCCACGGATTGGATAGAACTGTCGCGCAATTCAAAACCGAAGCGCCGCACTTTCACGGCGCAGTGAAACATTTTCTGTCTGGCTTGCCGAGCCATCTGTGGCTCGATGGCGGGCAGCTGGCTGTTGCCCATGCCGGCATCCACGAAGACATGCTGGGCCGCGAGACGGGCGACGTGCGCCACTTCTGCCTTTACGGAGATACCGCCAGCAAGTCGGGCAAGGATGGACTCCCTATCCGTTATCACTGGGCGGCGGCCTATCGCGGTGAAACGGCGGTCGTTTATGGGCACACTCCTGTGCCCGAATCTGAATGGGTCAACAACACTCTATGCATCGATACGGGCTGCTGCTTTGGCGGTAAACTCACGGCGTTGCGCTGGCCCGAGCGCACGCTGGTGAGCGTTGAGGCGGCCGATACCTACACGCCCTCTCTGCGGCCCTTCGGACATCCGCCGGTGCGGCCGGCGCCATCGCCGTAGTCGCGATTCCCGCATTTCAGCGAAACTCAAAAACGTATCAGGATGTGCCGACATGGACCTAATCAACGCTCTCATCGCCAAAGAACTCAGCGTTGGCGTGGCGCAGGTGGCCGCCGCCGTTGAGCTCTTGAACGAAGGCGCGACGGTGCCGTTCATTTCGCGTTACCGGAAAGAAAAAACTGGCGGTCTCGACGACACCCAATTGCGGAAATTGGAAGAGCGCCTCGGGTATTTGCGTGAGCTGGAAGATCGTCGCGTCACGGTCCTCAAAGCTATCAATGACCAAGGCAAGCTCACGCCCGAATTGGCGCGCGCGATTGCCGGTGTCGAAAGCAAAGTCGAACTCGAAGACCTTTACGCACCCTACAAGATCAAGCGCCGCACCAAGGCGCAGATCGCGCGCGAAGCCGGGCTTGAACCGCTTGCCGATGCACTGCTCGCCAATCCGGCGCTCGATCCCAGTGTTGAGGCAGCGAAATTCCTTGATGCTGACAAGGGTGTAGCCGATGCCAAGGCGGCACTCGATGGTGCGCGCTTCATCCTGATCGAGCGGATCGGTGAAAGTGCCGCTCTCGTCGGCGATCTGCGCGAGTGGCTGTGGGCGTCGGGGCTCATCACGTCCAAAGTCATGAAGGGTAAAGAGACCGAAGGCGCGAAATTCTCTGACTACTTCGACTTTTCACAGCGTGTGAAGGAAATGCCGTCGCATCGCGCACTCGCCCTGCTGCGCGGTCGCAACGAAGGTTTCCTCGATATCGATCTTGACGTGGTGACAGAGGCTGGCCGGGGGCATCCGGCTGAAGGTAAAATCATGAACGCCTTCAACATCGCCGATAGCGGGCGCTTGGCAGACCGCTGGCTGATCGACATGGTGAAACTCGCTTGGAAGGCAAAGCTTCACGTGTCGCTCGCCGTTGATTTGCTGACGCGCCTGAAAGAGGGGTCGGATACGGCCGCCATTAACGTCTTCAAAACCAACCTGAAAGATCTGATGCTGGCGGCACCGGCTGGCCCGCGCGTGACCATGGGGCTCGATCCCGGCATCCGTACCGGCGTCAAGGTGGCCGTGGTGGACGCGACCGGAAAGGTGCTCGACACGGCAACGGTCTATCCGCACGAGCCGCGCAAGGATTGGAATGGATCGCTCGCCACACTTGGCGCGCTTGCGATCCGCCACAAGGTAGAGCTGATTGCTATCGGCAATGGCACGGCAAGCCGCGAAACCGATAAGCTTTCCGCTGAACTGATCGCGAAATTGCCTGAGCCACGCATGACCAAGGTGATGGTGTCGGAAGCAGGAGCGTCGGTGTACTCGGCGTCTGAATTGGCAGCGCTTGAGTTTCCGGACCTGGATGTGTCACTGCGCGGGGCGGTGTCAATCGCCCGGCGCTTGCAAGACCCGCTCGCAGAACTCGTCAAAATAGAACCCAAAGCCATTGGCGTCGGACAGTATCAGCACGACGTCAATCAGGGCGATTTGATGCGCTCGCTCGACGCCGCCGTGGAAGACTGCGTCAATTCTGTCGGTGTGGATGTGAACACGGCGTCTGTGCCGCTGCTGGCGCGTGTGGCGGGCCTCAACAAAACGATCGCTGAAAACATCGTCGTGTTCCGCAATGAGCACGGCGCGTTCAAGAAGCGCTCCGACATCAAAAAAGTTGCGCGGCTTGGCCCCAAAGCGTTTGAGCAGGCGGCCGGGTTCTTGCGCATTATGAATGGTGCCAATCCGCTCGATGCGTCCGCCGTTCACCCGGAAGCCTACGAAGTGGTCGAGAAAATTGCCGAAGCCAACAAGCGGCCCTTGAAAGCGATGATCGGCGATCGCGCGTTCTTGAAATCCGTGAACGCAAAAGAATTCGCCAATGAGCGGTTCGGCATTCCGACCATAGCAGACATTCTCAACGAGCTCGAAAAGCCAGGCCGCGATCCGCGCCCCGAATTCAAAACGGCAAGTTTCAAAGACGGCGTGGAGAAGCTCTCCGATTTGCGCCCCGGCATGGCGCTGGAAGGCGTCGTTACCAACGTCACCGCATTCGGCGCCTTCGTCGACATAGGTGTGCATCAAGACGGCTTGGTGCACATATCCGAACTTTCAGACAGATTTGTCTCCGATCCGCGCGAGGTGGTCAAAGCCGGTGACGTGGTGAAGGTGCGCGTCAAAGAAGTGGATATTGAGCGCAAGCGTGTCGCTCTAAGTATGAAATCAGAAACGTCAGATGCAGCTGGAAGCGGGCGCAGCGGCGGGGCGTTTGGGACAACATCAAGCGCCGCGCGGCCAAGTTCAACTGGCGTGGGTGGTTCTAGCGCCCGCCCCTCCGCCAATCCGCCACCCTCCGCCGCTTCCGGCGAATCCGCCCTCGCCGCTGCCATGCGCCGTGCGAGAGAGCAGGGGAAAGGGTGAACTTCATCGCGCTGCACTTCGTTGTTCAAGCGACCACCCGCTGCCAAATTAAGCACCGGGTTACGGTGCCGCCTAAAACACGGGCAGTCTTGAGGCACGAAGGCCGAATGGTGCGTGGCGCGCGTCAAACAGGCCTTGCTCTACACTCCGTATTCGCTAACCATCCCAGATGACTCACCCCCTTGCTTTGACAAGCCGCTGCCTGACAAACACGTAGAGTGGTGCGATGCACAGCCAGGAAAATTTTGATGGCTACACGGTCGCGTATGACGGGGAAGATTTGTATTTCCCAGTTTGCGTTGTGCTGTTCACCGGTGCCGCATTTCTGGCGTGGGCATTCTTGAAATCGAATCCGTATCTTTTGATCCCCGGTGCCGCAGCGCTTGGCTATGCCTACCACAACTATCCATTGCTCGAGTCGGGCCGTCCGCGTCTGGGCGCTGGGCAGTATGGCATGTTTGTCGAAGGGCTCGGCATCATCGCGTGGCGGGCCATCGACGATATCAAAATGGTGCCGGTGCCGGCGCGCGGGGTCGACGAGCGTGAGATGTGCATCTCGCTATCAAAGCCGCTTGATGGAGCCTTGATTGCGGATTGGCGCCGCCGCCCGATCACCCGGCTCATGATGCGTTTGCCGTGGTCGATGAGGCACGACTGCATTCACATCAGCTTAGATCTGTTCGACCGGCCACCCGCCGAAATCCATCATAATTTCACCCGGCTCTGGCACTACTTCCGCGCTTAATTTCAAGACGTTACAAATGAATAACGCCCGGAGATCGGCCATTGCGGGCCATATCTAACGGGCGCTATTTCGCGGCTGTATCTCAGTTTCCATTGATCGACCACGGCAAGACAACGCTCGTGGCGGGTTCTTGGATCACTCACGCTGAAGATCAGACGAGACCTTAACGTGAAAATACTTATTTCATGTCGAAACCAATCAATTCGTTTGCGTGCGCGCGTCGAGATAGAAATCCAATTCATCATCGATATTGCTGGCGGCCTGACGCCAATCACCCGGCGCGTGGCGGGCCTTCCCATTGCGAGGCTGCGTCGTCGCTACCTCATGATGCACCACACCACTCAGCGTGCCGGCGTGCTCCTGAGTTTTTAGCCGCTCTGTACCCAATGGTTTTGGAAAGACGCATAGGCGCGACGCCAGCACATGCAATTCACTTAAGATGTCGCTGCGCCGTGCTTCATGTTCCGCCGTCACCTGACGCACCTCACTCAGCAATTGCTGATCGACTTGACCGAGCGCATCGGCCAACGCTCGCAGCAACGCTTGCTCATGCTGAGCATTCTCCGTGAGACGGGCTCGCATTTCTTCAATTTGTATATTGATGGTGGGATCGGGCTTGGTCATGGGTCACCTCAGGTCTGCGATTGGGTCCGAATCACTGGACAAAAAGGTCTCGCGTTTTCGTGCCCGAAATGCGGTGATGAGGCGTCAGAGTCGTGACGGGGGAAGTAGTGCCGGCACTGTGGTGCGGCCGTTTTTCACTGGCCGCGATGGCAGATTACTGGTTGTGGCCTTGCGGGAGCTTCGACTTTTTTGGGGCTCGATAGTGTCGCCATAAGTGCTACGTGCCGTACGTGAGTTTTCCTGAATAACGCACGGCCCAGGCATCACCCTTGCCTTTGGCCGACGAGCGCTCACCGGATGGCAGGGTGATCTCGCCAACAACTGAGGCTGCCTCTCCCGCTGCCTTCAACGCGGCAACCACGGCATCAGCGTTCACTTTGGCTGCAACGACGATCATGCCAACACCGGTGTTGAACGTGCGCAGCATCTCGGCATCGTCGAGCCGCCCGGCTTTGGCCAGCCAGCCAAATACAGGCG
>JANNXL010000528.1:0-5984 GCA_031409575.1 Hyphomicrobium sp. | reverse complement strand
CGTTTCAGTTTCATCAAGGTCTGTAGCGTTGCGGGTAATCCATCATGAGTAGCGTGCGATCGAACAAGCCGTCCGTATCTTCGGCTTTTGGTTTGGCTCTTGTCTTAACAATTGCCGGATCGCAGCTGCCTGCCTGGGCAGAAGACGAGGCCGTTGACGATCCGCCGCCCGCGGCCGCGTACGAACCCTCAAGCGAGCCAGCTCCGGAGGCCCCGGAGGCTATGTCAGAACCGGCGCCGGAACCCGTCAGCGAGCCTGCCCCGGAAACAACACCAGCCGCTCCTGATCAAGCCCAGGATCAGACTGGCGAAACAACACCTGAGGAAGCCGCTGCGCCAGCGGCGCCTCGCGTTCCCGCAGCCAACGAAAAACCGCTGCCTGCAAGTGGCCCTGACTATTATACGGAGCGCGCCAAGAAGACTGTTGAGGAAGATGGAAAGGCAGACGCCAAACCGCATCCGCTTCAAGCAGCCCATCCCGACCAGAACGTCATCGTTTGCGAGGGCGGCTGCCCGTCTGGCAAAAGCGCTCAAATTGTCTTTATCGAGCCGCGTGCGGCCAGAAAGCCGATTGCAGAGGGGGAAGTCATTCCGAGCTCGTCGGATGCTGCATCCGTGCCCGCGTTCAATCCTGTCGTGACTTGCGAAGCCGGCTGCTTCGATACGATGCCGCGTTCATATGCCGGCGTTCCCGGTGGCGTTGCCGCTGACATACCTATGGCTCAGTTGTCCAACGCAGCAACATCGGGAAGCTGGGTCACTACGGTGACACCCGCTGCCGTCAATGCGGCCGGCGCCAAATCCGCCAGCGAAGGCGGTTCGGGCGATTGGATGAAGCGCATCAATAAGGAAATGGGTCAGGGCGCCGCCGCCGCGCCGAAGCTGGCACCCAAAGCAGCCACGCCGCCTGAAAGCGTCGCGGTGGCCAAACCGATTGCGGATCCAGCTCCGGCGATCTCACCTGCTCCGGCGTCGGCCACCGCCGCTTCGCCGACTGCAGTGGAGATCAGTAAAGCCAAGGTCGAGCCTGTCGCCAAAGTAGAGCCTGCCGCCCAAGTGCCAGCTGCTCCAGCTGCGGCAGAACCGGTGCAAGCGGCCAGTGCGCCGGGCGTGCCCGTCACGCAAGCGGAACAGGCACAGGTCAGCGCGCCTTCTCCTGAAGTCCGGGCAGCAACCACACCGGCAACGGCTGTACCTCCGCCGTCTGAACCGGCAGTTATGCCGAAAGTTCTCAATGAAAATGCAGCCGCGGCCCCTCCGCCAACAGAGACGCCAGCAACGCCTGACATGCAGGCCTCTGATGCTGCCGCAACGACGGCGCTGAAACTGGAAGAAAAGACCTCCAGTTCTATGGTGACCACGTCGAGCGATGCGCCAGCTGCAACGGAACCCAAAGCCGATACCATGACACCGGCACAGCCGATGCGGGCCAAGCCCGATCAGTCTGGTCAGGCTTCGCCTGGCGTTGGCAAACCATCTGCTGAGATGAACGTCTTTATTCAGGACGCGGCGGCAGCTGGCACCAAATCTGTTGCGGGACCTATTGACCCTGCGCCGGTCAAAATGGCTGAACTAACGAAGCCCGAAGCGGAGCTTCCGGCGGACAAGCCCGCAGTCGTTCCCGCACCTCCTCCCACCCGTGATGCTGTGGTCAACATCGAGTCGGCTGACACCGAAATGGCCAGCGCCATTGCCAAAGCGCGCGCATCACTGCCGGAGTTCTGGACAAAACTCGAAATGCCCGGCGCAGGTGAGAGCGATTTTTCTCTCAAGGTTGCGATCCAAGGCAAATCCCCGGCGCAGATCGAGCATTTCTGGCTCACCAATATTGCGCGCAAGGACGGCAAAATCACCGGCACGATCAGCAACGACCCATCAACCGTGAAAACTGTAACGCGCGGTCAAACGCACGTCGTTAACCCGGACAAAATTTCCGACTGGCTCTACAAGCGGAATGGAAAAATGGTTGGTAACGAGACCATGCGTCCTTTGCTCAAACGGCTCCCGCCTCAACAGGCAGCAGGCTATCGCGAAATGTACGAGACTCCGTGACGTCTAGCCAAGGCGTGCAAGCATTGTTCCGGGCAGAATGTGGTACTCGCGTTCTGCCCGTATTTATTCGCCGATCAGAAACATAACTTCGGCATATGTTTTTACCTTATGCACTTCCCCATCCCGGATCAGATATAGCCATTCCAGTTTCCGGCTTTTTGCAAGATCGTCGGGCGTGACGGACTCAAGCGCCTGATAGTTCTGCCGCTCAAAATACGCGGCTGAATCCTTGCCCCCCGAGCCGAGTGCATCCCAGCCTTTCTGATCCGGCAGCCAGCGCTGGGCTCCTCGATGAAAGACCACGTCATTGAGCGCGGACGGCGGCAGTTCTCCGCGCTTTATGTATTCAAGAACTGTTTCGACAAAGCCGATCTGCACAAGGCCGGAGCAAATGAACTCACTGGGCGCGGTCCACTCTTTGTCCTTGTATTTTTCTAAGGTTTGCTCGCGCGGGCTCTTGGTATCGGTCTCCTTCGAGATTTTGTTTTGCACGCCGAACCAAAGCGTGCGTGCGATACGGCCGATAGCCCAGTAATTATAGGACGCTTTGATCTTGTCCAGCAGCAGCCCGCGCACACGCGCCTGCTTGGGTTCATCGAACCAGGGCCCCTTGAAGCGCTTGATGGCGATGAAAGAGCTCTTATCGTTGGCGTAGTCGCGCAAGTTCGTGAGGTCAACGCCGCTGGTGCCGGCTTCAATGACAAACGTATTGCCGATGCCGGGTTCTTGACCCGGGCGATTGAACACCAGCGCAGCATGAGAAAAGGGCGACTCCGTTGCCCACCGGATAATGGTCGATGAGAGGTCCCAGTTGCGGCGCGTCAGCACGATGTCGGCGCGATCGAGGTAGTTGCCAGCCAGAAAGGTGTCGAGCGGCATCGGCCAGCTTTCGGGTGCGTTCGCCGCGCCCGGGCTTCCAACTGAAGGCTTTGGAGATGTGTTGAGAGCCAACGCTGCACCCGAAACAGTGACCGCCGCAACGGCCGCTGCAAGGAGCTTCCGGCTTGCCTGAATCATCACATCCTCCCGCTTAAAGCCGTCAGCATTCCAACACAGTCATAAAGGTTTCCGCATGGCGCGGGTGTCACTTATCTGCACTTATTAAGCGAGTGCAGCGCGCAGTTTTTCAGCATTGGCTGCCAGAACCTCCGGCTTTTCCATTTGACCCGCGTGGGCCCGAAGACCGGCGCCGTCATGGCGCGGAATTACATGAAAATGCAGGTGAAATACGGATTGGCCGCCTGCTGCTTCGTTGTATTGAATGATCTGAATGCCATCGGCCACGAAGGCCGCCTTGGATGCGATCGCGATTTTCTGCACCACCGGCAGCACGCGGGCCAGCGCAACAGGATCGGCATCCAGCAAATTTCGTGACGCCATCTTGGGAACGACAAGCGCATGTCCGGCAGACTGAGGCATCACGTCCATAAACACCAGTGTGGCGTCATCCTCATAGACCTTGTGCGCAGGAATTTCGCCGCGCAGAATTTTAGCGAAGATATTGTTTGTGTCGTAGCTCATCTCGCGCTCCCATTGCAGCCTAGACGTTGGTTATGGATTAAGACCAGGATCCGTCAAGGAGCGGCCTGATAGGCAGAGCGCGGTCAGTCTGCTTCGTATACTTCGATCTTCTTGAACGGCCCCAGACTGGTCAAAAATTCCGCGGTCTCGGCAACCTCCGCGCGTTCATGCTCCAGATAGGCTGCTACCGCCTCGGTCAGCTTCGGTTCGGCAAACCAGTGAACTGAGTAGGTTGTGGCCGGCAGGTAGCCGCGCGCCAGCTTGTGCGATCCTTGCGCGCCCGCTTCGACGCGCGCCAAGCCGTGCTCGATGGCCCAATCGATGGCTTGGTAATAGCAAACCTCAAAGTGCAGGCAGGCGTGCTGTTCGATGGCACCCCAGTAGCGGCCATACAGGCAATCGCCGCCGATCATGTTCAGCGCGCCTGCCACATAACGCCCGTTGCGTTTGACCATGATCAAGAGGCAGCGATCGCTCATGGACTCGCCGAGCAGGGAAAAGAATTTCCGATTGAGATAGGGCTTTCCCCACTTGCGGTTGCCGGTATCGCAGTAGAATTCGAAGAAATGATCCCAGTGAACTTCGGAAATTTGCGGGCCGCTGAGACGCTCGATTTCAAGGCCGCCGGCCAGTGCCTCGGCACGTTCTTTGCGGATCGCCTTGCGTTTGCGGGAGGCCAGCGTTTCAAGAAAATCGTCGAACGTGGCGTAACCTACGTTGTGCCAATGAAACTGCTGATCGGTGCGCTGGAGAAAGCCAAGCGTGCCAAGCGTGTCCCATTGTAGGCGAGTAAGGAACGTGATGTGCAGCGAGGAGCATCGCAGCTGGGCCGCAAGCTGTACGCCGGCCAAGGCGAGATTGCGGGTGCGGACCCCGCTGTTTTCACCTGGGCGCACCAGCAGCCTGGGGCCTGGCACGGGCGAAAAAGGAACGGCGCATTGGAGTTTGGGATAATAGCGCCCGCCAGCCCGGTGCAGAGCGTCGGCAAAGGCGTGATCGAACACATATTCACCTTGGCTATGGGTTTTCAAATAGAGCGGCATACAACCGGCGACGCCACCGGCACCGTCTTCCAGGACGACATGCTGAGGGTGCCAGCCCGTCCCCTCGCCCACGGAGCCAGACTGCTCCAGCGCCTTTAGAAAAGCATGTGCGACAAAGGGATTGTAGTCGAACGCAGTGGGGTTTGCGCACGCGTCCCAGTCAGTTTCTTGGATGCCGGAAATGCCCGGTTCAACTCTGATCGTGCGGGTCTGCGGCATGCTCACGCCAATTAAATTGCGGTAATGCGATCACTCACACTAATACGGCAGATGCGTCTGGCTAGGTCACGTTTATCAAGCCGGACAACCGGTTGCGGGGGTTGCAGCGAGCAACTAGGTGTGCAAGCTCAATGGTCGGCGGTCCGGAATGGGCCCGGCACTGTCACCTGACCGGCGCCGCCTGCGTAGTACATTCGACGTGTCTTTAGACTGGAGTGGTTTTCTCATGACCCGCATGGCCTCAGTTATCTTGGCGATTACCGTCCTACTTGCAGCGGGCTTAGCAAGTGCCCGGCCACCCGAAGCGGCGGACGCCTGGAATGGGTCAGAGATCAACTGGCGGTCCATGCGCAGCGGCGTGAAAGAAGCGACTGCAACAGGCAAAACCGTAGTTCTGGTGATGCATGCGTCGTGGTGTTCGTCGTGCAAACGCTACCGCGAAGTCTTCAAGGACCCTGCCGTCGTGCAAGCCACACGCAGCTACGTTATGGTGCTCGTCGATGTGGACAAAGAGCCCGAAGTGAACGGGGCATTCTCGCCGGACGGCACCTACGTGCCGCGCACACTCTTTATCACGCCCGAAGGTGATGTGCGCACCGATCTCGTCGGTAAAACTGATCCCGAACACCCTCACACGATCGACATTTCGGGACCGGGAGAATTGCTGGCGCTCTTGGTGCGCGGTATGCCGGATGGACATAACTCAGGCAAGCCTGTTCATAAAAATTTGGATCAACAAGCCCAAAACTGAAGGCTGACCGGACTATCGCGAAAGGATCATAGCCTTATCGCTTTGGCTGTCCCAGAAGTCGATTGTTTCTTCGAGCAGCGCTTGACCGCAGTCGCCCTTGCAGTCAATCCACGTGCCGCTTTTGAGACGCACCTGCGGCCCGAACTTCGCCGCGCGCACGGGACCCGCAACGCAACCGTTGCCGTAAGGGCTGCAAGCTTTCACAATCGGACCCCGACCTGATTTTTCTCGCGCTAAAGCCACGTCGGGCCGCATGGCGGACGATAGAGTTAGCAGCAGCACGGCCATAAGATTTGGGTTGATCATGTGATCACTCATGTTTTTTGAGATTGAGGTCTTTAGCAGAAACAATAGAGCATGTCCTGCAAAGTGCGTTGAAGTGTGCGCCATGCTCCCAGG
>JANNXL010000527.1:0-8769 GCA_031409575.1 Hyphomicrobium sp. | reverse complement strand
AATCTTACGGGCAAATTCCTCGAATACGAGATGCTGATACTGCATTTCGGTCACGAAGCGGGCGGCCTGGAACAAGCGCTCGCCGTCCCAGGTCAGAGTTGCAGCAAAGGCTGCAAGTCCAGCTGAGTCTGTCGGCGCGGGGAGGCCAGTGAGATCTGTCAGATCCGTAGATAGCCATTCGTTGATGACAGCGAGATCGCCAGAGGCCAGAATCGTTTCCTTGTTGGCTTCGACAAGACGGTCGTGCTCGTTATGGAAAACCGTATGCACGGTCGTGAGGCCGATGTTCTCGTTGCCGCGTCCATCACCCGTGATGAAGTGCTGGTTGAGCAACTCGTCGTCGTAAGTGCCGAACGGCTGCTGCGGATCTGCGGGGTTGGGGTGGAATTGACTGACGGTGTTGTCCAAGTCCGCGGTTTTTGCGATGGGGGCTAGCGGGCCAGGGCCGTCGGGGTCAAAAGTGCCGGGCACGGCGTTGTGAGCGATGTCATCCAGGAAGGCCGTTCCGGCTGGAACGACATTGGCCGGAAGGAGGGTACCGGCGCCGCCGTTGTCAGCCGGGTTGGCTTCGACGAGGCCCGTTGCTGTAACGATCTGGACGAAACCATTGGACCCGCGAATGAAGCGGCCATACTCGTCAGTGGCGAGCAGCGGCACGCGCAAGACGTCAGCATCGACGAGCTGTATGCCGAGCAAATCGGCTGCTTGTGCCTTCACGTCCGCCCAAGTCGGCAGGCCGCCATTGGCGCCCGACAGCAAACTACCCGTAGCCATCGGGTGACCGGCGGCGTCCAACACGTATTCGCGCAGGAAGACCTGATGCGAAGCATGTGAGGTGTAGGTCTGGTTCTGGTCCACGAAAGGCGTGGTGATGTTGATCGCATTCGGCACAATGCGCGAGATAACCATGAAATTGGTGGGCGAGCCCGGCACATAGAGCGGATCATCCGGCATCAGCGGAATATAGACGTTGCCGTTGCCACCCTTGGGGACGAGATCGAGGCCATGGTCGAAGAATTGCCCGAAGAACGTCATGAAGCCATTGAACTGCGGCGATAGACCGATGTCAGGAGATTGGTTGCCAATCACGGAAAGGTCGGTGTTGGAGACCTCGAGTTGGGTCGATGGGTCAGTGAGTTGACCCGGCCGAACGGGAATGAATGAGCCCACGAGTGGAAGGGGCAGAGGATGCGCCAAAGCAAATGCATCCGCCGTGAGCGGGTTATTGAACCAAGCCTCAACCGCCGCTGGATTGTTGATCGATTGATCGACGATGAGATTGGAAATCGTCCTGGGCTGACTATCAACAACCGTTCCTGTTGGGCTGTAAACAGCCCCCGCGTTCTGAGGTGCGCCGAAAAAGTCGGGGATACCGTCGCCATTGAAGTCCACGCCAGCGGCAACACCCGTGCGCAGTTCTTGAGGCAGCAAGCGTGGGAAGGGCTGGTCAGCCGCACCGACGAGGGATTGGCCTGGTAGCAGATGATTGAACACGCCGCTGACCGTGCGCAAACCGATGGGCAGTAGAGCCGCATCCTGGCCGATAATCGTGACAAGGTCCACGCCCGCCACAGTCGGGAGCCCCGTATTGAGATCCTGGTTGCCTGCATTTTGCTCGGCGACCTTGATCTGAATGAGGATTTTGTTGAGGTCATTCAGGTTGACGGTGAAGCTCGATGCCATGTCCTGTACTCCAAAAAAGGTATTCTAAAACTGATGCTGTGACGTGTTGGGTGCGTGAGGCGTTGAGGCGTGATCTGGCCGTTTTTTTCAGCACTTGAGGCGGCGCTTCATACAGTTTGCGGGCACTGGAGCCGGGATGAAGCAGCTGGCGGCGTGTTCCGATGGGAACAGCCAAAAAGCGGTCAAGAGGGCCAGAGAGGCTGTGTCGTCATTCGGGCGTAAGTTGCCACTGAAGAGGCGGATTGCGGCGGTTGGCTGCCGGAAATTCCGGAGGAGATTGACGAGCACACCTGCCACTTTTGATTCCCACTCCACTCAAAAACGCGGCGCGATTACTGATGTCTACGGAAAGATTGCGTGCGATGCAGATTTTGGCTTTGCGAACCTTCTCAGGCTGCTAGACGCGTAACCTTGTTCAACGAACCGCTTGCATCACAAGCGTCGGCGATGAATATTCGTCGTATTGCTGAGGGATATTTTTAGAGTATGCGCACTTTTCCGATAGGACCCGAAGTCGCGTCACGTGTGGAGGCCTTAGTCGGGCCGTCCACCAGACCATCGTCTGACAACGTGTTGGACAACTTCGCAAAACTGCTTGGCCTATCTGAGGGCCCGCTGTCGCTTGCGTCACGATTTGCGATCGCTGCCGCAATCATTCTGTTCAACGGAATGGCGTTGATGGGGAGCTGGGTCGCCGGCCGCATCGAACATGCGGTCGTGCAAAATGCGGCCATTCAAGTGGCGCTCCCGATGGATGGCGTTTTGGGGCCAGTCGCTAAAGAACTCGCCGCTGGCATCTCGCTTTCGCCCCAAGCCCAGCAGTCCATCGAGTCGCTGGTCGGCGAGAGTGCGGCTGGCGGACAAATCGTTGCTGTTAAAATCTGGCGGCCGGATACCACGTTTGCTTATGCGACCGACCATGCTCTGATCGGGCGGTCGTTTCCGATGTTCAAGGAATTAGAGACAGCACTGAATGGAGAGGTAACAGCGGTCTATAACGACACGCGCCGCGACCATCTAAACGAACTTGCTGCGCGTCTCAACATGCCGCTTTTCGAAATTTACGTGCCCTTGCGCGTGCCGGGATCACGCCGGGTCGTCGCTGTGGCCGAGTTTTACCAAAACGCCGAACATCTCGAAAACGCCTTGTCGAAGGCCAAGCGCAACACTTGGTTCGTTGTTGGCGGCTCGACGTTTGCGATGTTCAGCTTGCTCTACGGGATCGTCCGCGGGGGCAGCCTGTTGATTGATCAGCAGCGCTTGGCGCTCGAGAAACGGATCGCCGAAGAAGCGGCTCTTAATCAGCAAAATGCGGCGCTGCATCAACAGCTTCAGCAGGCGCAGCGGCGTGGCACTGAACTCAACGAGAGGTTCCTCCGGCGCGTGAGTTCTGACCTCCACGATGGGCCCGCTCAGCATCTCGCGCTGGCACTGCTGCGGATGGACGAACTTTCACCCCTCGTCAATGAGGCAGCGCAAGAGGGTGAACCAAAGCATCGGGCAGTTCTGGCAACGATCCGCACGGCCACGGCCGATGCGATGCGTGAGATCCGCAATATCTCGTCCGGGCTCGCCCTGCCCGAATTGCAAAAAATTTCTCCCGCTGATGCCCTGACGATCGCGGCGAAATCTCATGAGCGGGCCACTGGAACGGCGGTGAATATCACATTGGACAAGCTTCCGGCCCGCTTGCCGCTGCCCATCACGATTTGCCTGTTCCGGTTTGCGCAGGAAGGGTTAAACAATGCCTTCCGTCATGCGGGCGGGAAGGGACAGCGATTAACGGCGCGGAGCGTTGGCAATGACATCGAAGTGGAAGTGATTGACAGCGGGCCAGGCTTCGTCGTCGAACAGCGGCTCGGGCAGAGCGAGCGGATTGGCCTTGCTGGTCTGCGCCACCGTATTGAATCTCTCGGCGGGTCATTGAATATTCAGTCATCATCCGGCGCCGGTACGACACTCGGCGTTCGTTTTCCAAATTCCCCACTGGGTGACCAGAATGGGTGACCGCATCCGTATTGCTGTGGTCGATGATCACCCGATGCTGCGCGAGGGCGTTGCCAGCACACTGAAGGCCGATGCCGGACTGGACGTTGTGGCAGTTGGGGGATCGGGTGCAGACGCCGTGCGAATTGCGGCCGAGCATCTGCCAGACGTCATGTTGCTCGACATCTCTATGCCGGGTGGCGGCATCGATGCCGCACGCGCCATTGCTGACAGTTTCCCTACCGTAAAAACCATCATGCTTACGGTATCAGAGCGCCAGGACGATGTGATTGCTGCCATGGAAGCTGGCGCCAACGGATATATACTGAAGGGTGTGACCGGAGCCGACTTGATTGGCACTGTGCGCGCAGTGAGCAAAGGCGAAACCTACATCACGCCTCAGTTTGCTGCCCGGCTTCTGCACCAAATGCAGCGTAAGAGCACGGAGAAGCCCGCCCAAAGGCCTGAAGTTGAGCTTACCCACCGCGAAGAGCAGATTTTGAATGAAGTTTCCGCCGGACTTACCAACAAAGAGGTCGCGCGCAAGCTCACGCTCAGTGAGAAGACGGTTAAGCACTATATGACCAGCGTGCTGCAGAAGCTTCAAGCGCGCAACCGCGTCGAAGCTGTCATTGCGCATATGAAGCACGACAAGCATGACGCAAAAAAATAGCGCTCCCGCTCAACGTAGCCTTGATCAATTGCTGACGTCCTGATCTTCGTCCGCTCCACCAGGCGCATTGTCCCGTCCCAGGGAATACACGTCGGGTTGCCCGCCGCGGCCCGGGAACTTGTACCGATACGGCTGCCCCCACGGATCACTCAGACCACTTGAACGCTTGAGATATGGGCCTTTCCACCGCGATTGACCTGGAGGCGGCTGGACCAAAGCCTGCAAACCGGCTTGCTGTGGAGGGAAGCCCCCAGCATCCAGTGCGTACAACTCGAGTGCTGTCGCAACCGCGCTGATCTGAGCTTTTGCTGTTTCAGTCCTGGCCTTGCCAAGATAACGGAGGACCTGCGGGGCTGCGATCGTGGCAACCAGAACAATGATGCCAAGCACAACCAGGAGTTCGAGCAGCGTGAAGCCGGCGTCAGACCCTTCAGAGTTTGTGGTTGCGCAGCGTCGATCTAGACGGGTCCGCGCATTCGGCTCGAAGTGGGAAATCACCTGCATTATATTTTGCCATCTAGACTGGCGGGGAAGTGTCCCGGCGTTCCACCAGCGTAGTGGCACTGGGGAGTGCGGGCAAGCGGGCAAGAGGTCTGACCAGGCCCGGTGCGACAGAAGTTAAGTCGTTAGGTCAGCGGCCCATAGAGCCAGACGATCCACGTCGCCGCCGCTAGAAACGGTCCGAACGGAATAGCCGTCGCCATCGAAACCCGTACGTTGCGCAGCCGTGCCAGTCCGAGTGCCAGTAAAGCTAAGGCGCACGCGCATAGCAAAACCGAGGCAAGACTAGTGGCCCCCGTCCACGCGCCCGAAGCTGCGAGCAGTTTTGCGTCGCCGAGGCCTAGGCCGCTGCGGCCGCGCAACCCTTCGTAAACGCGGGCCACCAAAAACATCAATCCAAACCCCATAGCCGCAGATACGACCCGCCATTCGAACGTGTCCCAGCCCAGCGTTCCAGCCAGCACGATGCCGGTCAGGATTAACGGGAGCGTGAGCATATCGGGGAGCCGCATCGTTTTGAAATCGATGACGGAGAGCGCAATCATTGCAGCCGCGAGCATGAGGCTGGCCAGCAACGCCCCAGGCGGCATGGTTGCCTCCAAGGCTACCGGGAGGGCCAGGGCGGCGTATACGGCTGCAAAGGCTGCCACGGCCGGGAGTGGCAGGTCGTCTCTCGAAATTGGCCGGATGTGAACAAGTGCCATGGAACTGCGTGCAAAAGTCATTGAGTTTCTATAGCGGGGATATTCTCGTCAAAACCGCCTCGACTCACAGTATCGTTCCACCAAAGATTATGCACCCTGTCAGATTTAGAGTCTGCACTGTGGGATAGCTTTGCAACATTTTTGGCGCACGGAGGCTTTAGTGCGGACCTGGCTACCTTTCGCATCTCTAGGTACTGTTCTGGTATCCATTTTTGTGTGCGCTGGAGATGCGTCGGCTCAGTATCGCCGCTACCGGGGACCTCAGGCGGTGGATCTGCCCCCGACTGAAGGCAAAGGCTGCTACTTCGAGCGCGGTGAAGTGTACTGTGGCAGCTACTGCTATTGGGAAGTCAACGGGAAGCGCTATTGCCAGTCACGCCTGCGCCATGCGCATTCACAGGCGCCCGTTGAGCCGTTCTTTGGCACGTCCGGCGAATACCAGGTCCTGAAGTAACATCAGTTGGAAGGGCGGTGATCAGCAGGGCGGGGCTTTTTCACCATCACCGTCCGGTGCGGCGTCAAAGAGGCTGGCACTGCCTTGATGCCATTGGCGCAAGGCGTAATCAGCGGCTGACCGCGATGGAAATTCAACAATCGCTTGAGACACGAATTGTACGCCTGACGGCATGCGTGCCAGGGCCGAGATTGTAAAGGCACGCCCGGTTGATCGAGCCGCCGTTCCTTCTGCTGCTTGGCTTACTCCCGCAGTTGCAGTCCCCCTAGTCAGTCCGCCTGTCGCAGTTTGCAAGCTTGCGGCCTCCATAATTTGAAGAAGCCCGGACGCAGCCTTCGCTTTGTCAATACCCGAAACGCCTGAGTGAACGGTAACATAAGGCTTTAGTCGTGGGATCAAATCCGGTGGCAGCCCTAGCACCTGATCGAGTTCATCAATGGTATCGAGCGGTCCATACTTCGGGCCGAGTGCTCTGCCAGCCCCTATGTACTCGGCACGTTCGGCGCTGCCTGGACGTGCAGAACCGTTGCCATCGCGGTAGCGCACGATGCGGCCTGCGTAGGTTGCCGCGCTGTCAGGCGGAGCACCAAGACCTGAAAACACAGCGGTGAGCAGGGTCTCGTTGGCAAGATTGAGGTTCACTTTCCCGGCTTCATCTTCAACGCGCACAGTGAGAACGGCACTCTCCGTCGCTTGGCAAGCCACCGTAATCCCAGTTGCTGGAAACCGGCCTTCACCCCCGGTGCTTGAACGCGCGGCGATCAAATCCTGTAGAGCCAGATTTATGCCGCCATCAGCTAAGGCTTCCGCGCGTGCGCTTTCTAGAGCGCTCGCTGCCGCGTGCACGTGAGAGCGAACCGAAGCCGCAAAGCCGGCGGCAAGAAGTGCCAGCAAGACAGCCGCCCACAACACCAGCACCAGGATGAAGCCTTGATCCGTTCTGGCGTCATTGGCGGCCGCTTTGCCTGATCTGTCTTTGAGGTGCAGTTCCTGCATAGCACTCAGTTCAAGTTCAGTTCGGTTTGGAGTGCCCTCAGCGGACGATGCGGTCTAATGTTTCCCGGTGTTCGGGAGGCGTGGCGCGCTGCGGCCTTGTATTGAAGTTCAATCTATCGCGGAATTCAGCGGCAATCTCGCTGATCTGATGATTATCCTTCACGATGTGGGGCGAAATTGCAATCAGCAGCTCCGTGCGCGTGATGGCATCGTCTTTGTTCTTAAAGGCATTGCCGATCAGCGGGATGTCTCCGATCAGGGGCACCTGTTGGCGCGTACGGGTGGCGCGGTCCTGCATCATTCCAGCCAAAACGATGGTGCCGCCATCGTTAACGGAGACCGTTGTCTTGATGCGCCGCTGCTGGATTGTGGGCGAGTCGATGGTCGAAGACGTCGTGGACTTCGCGTCGCTGATTTCCTGATCGATCTCCAGCAGAATGCGGCCGTCGTCGCTGACGCGCGGCGTAATGTTGAGCAGCACGCCCGTATTGCGGAATTCGATCGAGTTAACGATCGGCGCATCGGGGTTGATCACGGTCACGGCAGACCGAGTGGCAACTGGTACTTCGTCGCCGATTTGCAGAACGGCCTTCTTGTTGTTGAGAACCATCAGAGATGGAGAGGAGACGACGTTGACATTGGTTATGTCGGCCAGCGCGTTCAGCGCCACTTTGGCGTTCGGTAGATTGAGAAAATAAGAAAACCCGGCAAAAGCGGGTGCGATGGCTCCGATAGCTCCGTTCGCCAGGGTGTCGGTCAGTTTGAATTGATTGCCGCCCTTCTCAAAGAACCAGCGCACCCCAAATTTCAGGTCATCGTTCAGTGTCACTTCCGCGATGGTGGCTTCGAGCAGCAGCTGCGTCGGGATAACATCAATCTGCGCCAGGATCTGGCGGATGCGCTTGATCTCCGACGGTGTTGCCGAGATCACAAGGGCGTTGTTGTTTTCGTCGGCAACGATGGAAATGCCCGATGCGCGATCGTCAGGCGGCAATCGCCCCAGCGTGGCGCTGGCAACGGCATCTGCAGGCAGCAGCGCCGTATCGTTGTCGATTGCAGTTCCGGTTCCCGTGTTACCCGCCGTAGACGGCTGGGGCGAAGCCGCTGAGAACGCGGGCCGCGCGGCGGTGCCTGAAAACGCCTGTGAACTTGTCGATCCGGACGTCCCAGACGGCGTGCTGGAGACAAACGGAGCATCTGAACCATCGAAGGTTCCATCACCAGGGCTGGTGCCGCCGCCAAGCGTGGTCTCCCGAAGCTGGTTTGTGCGGTTCGCCTCCTTGGTGGCGTAAACCTTTTGCAAGAGCGTCGCGAGTTCCTGCACTGGGCGGTACTGCACGTTGTAGACGAACGCGCGCTTCTCCGTTGCCTCGCCCGCCATATCGATGCGCTTGATCCAAATCTCTGCCTTTTTGAGATATTCCGGGCGCGACGTGATGACGACAATGGCTTTCATGCGGGCATTGGGCACGAACCGCACGATCCCTTTCGACGGGCTGTCTTTGTCGTTGGCAAAAATAGTGTCGAGCTCCTGGGCGATGGCTTCGGTATCGGAGGTCTCTATCGGAAAGATGCCGAACGACATATTCCGCATCCAATCAACATCGAACACATTTACCGTTTCGATCATCGATGTGAGATCCGACCGGGTGCCCGTCAGCACCAGCAGATTGCGGGCACTATCGACGCGCGCCACGAGCCCCTGGGGCGCGACAGACTTCAGGATGCGTTCCATTTCAACGGCCGAGACATACCGCAAAGGCACAATTTCG
>JANNXL010000526.1:0-13024 GCA_031409575.1 Hyphomicrobium sp. | reverse complement strand
TTCGATATTACCTGAGCCGCCCGCGATCGGCGATTCCATGGTGCCCTTAACACGCCAGCCCGGTTGGGCACCCAGCCAATGCGACACACGTTCAACCGCTGCATCGCGCACATCCGCGTCGCGCACGATGCCGCCCTTGCCGATCTGTCCAGGACCGTTCGCCTCAAACTGTGGTTTGACAAGTGCGATGAGCCATGTGCCGGGGCTAGCAAAGGCAAGCGCTGCCGGCAAAGCCTTCGTAAGTGAGATGAAACTCACGTCTGCAACAATCGCGCTAATTGGGTCTGCTACTTCGGCGCGTGACAGGGAGCGGGCGTCTTTTTCCTCAAGGCAAACGACGCGCGGGTGTTGCCTGAGGCTCTCATGCAGTTGCGAATGCCCGACGTCGACCGCGAACACTTTTTCGGCGCCGCGTTCCAGCAGCACTTGTGTAAAGCCGCCCGTTGACGCCCCTATATCGAAACAGATGCGGCCACGAGGATCGAAGGCCCACGCATCAAGACCCGCGATCAGCTTTAATGCCCCACGAGAGACAAAGCCTGTCCCCTCTCCTGCATCGTCGATCGTCAAGCTGTCGGATGGTGACACCAGCACACTCGCTTTTGATGCTATGGTGTTGCCGAGGCTGACAAATCCACGCGCGATAGCATCCCGTGCCCGTGACCGGGTCGCCACGAGCCCGCGCGAGACTAGGGCTTGATCAAGTCGCTGTCGCATCCATATGCTGTGGCAGCACCAGGCGGTCCGCGCCAGCCAAAATTTTCAAACCCAATTGGAGACCGCCATGATGAAACATCTCGCCACCGCTGCCGCAGCTGCCATTGTGCTGCTCGTTGCTGGCTGTGGCCCCTCGGCGCCCGAAGGTCCCAAGCGCACGTCATCTGCCGCAGGCGCGAAAGTGTTCTTCATCGAACCCAAAAACGGCGCCGAAGTCACATCGCCTGTGGCGCTGAAGTTCGGCATTGAAGGCATGGAGGTTTTGCCAGCCGGAACCGAAAAGGAACACAGCGGGCATCATCACGTGTTGATCGACACCACGTTGACCGATCTCGCCAATCCGATCCCAGCTGACGACAATCATAAACACTTCGGCAAGGGGCAGACAGAGACAACGCTGGACTTGAAACCTGGCAAGCACACGCTGCAATTGGTGTTGGGAGACGCCAATCACATCGTCCATGACCCGGTCGTACAGTCCGAAGTCATCACCATCACGGTGAAGTAACTCGATTGAAGTGGTGTCTGCTCACCTCCCAGACACCGTTTTCACTCCTGCACTTGGATTGCGTGCGTACCGGCAAGGATGGTCATACTGCGATCAGCACAACGCAAATCCGATTGTGATGAGCTTTGGGCTAACGTGTTTCGCTTTTGAAGGTGAGCGAAACACTGGTGCCTTTGCCGAGTGTGCTGTCGAGATCGAGGGTGCCGCCGTTCTCTCGGCAGAAGGTGCGCACCTGAGCGAGCCCTAGCCCCAAGCCGGTCGCCGTCGGACCAGATGGCGCGGCATCTGTTGCGTCTCCTCCACTATGGCGGGCAATGGCACCCTTCGTCATGCCGCGTCCGCTGTCTCGAACTGTGATACGCGCACCATTTGGAAGCGCATCCGTCTCGAGCGCAATGGTTCCATCTGCGGGCGTAAACTTCATGGCGTTCGTGAGGATATTGAGCACAGACTGTTTCAGACCGATTGAATCTAATGAGACAGGCGGGACGGAAGGATCGAGGCGCACCGAAAGCCTCAGATTCTGGACGTCCATGAGAGGCCGCAGTTCAGCGGCACATTGCGACATGAGGGCATTGAGATCGACACGCTCTGGTGTCAAGGCGGGCCGTCCGGTGTGAACTTTCGTTTCCGGGTCTGCGTTTGGCATCGCAGAGTTAACACGGCCTTCAACGGACGCCTCACCCAGTCCCTGGGGCATCTTCATCAACCGGTCAACGATTGCGAGCGCATGGCGTGCGCTGGCGTGAATGTCTGCCGCGTAAGCCCGGTAGCGTTCATTGCCGGATGGCCCGAGACGCTCGTCACGGATGATTTCTGATGCAGCCGAGATGGCACTAAGCGGTGTCTTGATGTCGTGCGCCGTTTTGGCAAAAAGTGCCGCAAGGGCGCTGAGGCTGTGGGGATCCTCAAGATCAGGCTCCGTGGCCTGAATATTTTCCACCACTGCCTTGGCTGCATCAGACGCAACTGGCGCAGCTTCACCGGGCGGCACGGCGTTGTCATTGGCTTCGGGCGTCAACGGGGTGCGGCCTCCAACAGGCTTCCAGTTATCTGATGCCACGTCGATGTCTGGCATATCGCTTGCTGGCGCGCGAGGTTCATCGTCCACGCCTGTCGGACCATCGGCCGGTCCATGCAGCCTGATGCCCTCCTGAATGCGACGAGCGATGAGCTGCAAGGTGGCACGGTCATCGGTGGGGCCAGTGGGATCATCCGCAGAAGCAATCGCTGCCTTGCGTCCCCAGGACAACGCGGAGTCGCGGAATTCCACGTTAGATCCCATCGCCATGGGCAACTCATTGTGGTCGCTTTTTGCCGGCGTGATCTGGGCCCGCGCGGCAGCCGCCAGCGTGGACTGCGCCAGCAGTTCAGTGGCGTTGGTTAAGGTCACGCGGAGGGTGCCGGCATGTGCGCCACTCTCGACGGCCTCGACGCGGCCCTGAGCCCCAACAACGCCGCGCCGGCTCCAAAATATGAGGCGCTGTGTTTCATTGGTGCCGGAATGCCCAGACTTGGCGAATGCGCGCAGCACTCGTAGCGCTGGCATTGCCATGTCGAGCGCCCGCTTGGCGCTCCGCGCAGCCTCCCAATCGAGCAGCGCAGCTGCAACAGCACCAGCGGCCACGATCCTCGCGTTCCGGATATCGACCAGAAACGATGCCTCGGCGAGGGCGGCTGGGCTGGCGGGTGCGCGGGGAAAGCGCGTCACGGTCATGGTTTTGTGCCGGAATCGTTTCTCGAAGTATTAGCCTCACCAAAGTTTTAACTGCTTCGGCTCGAAACGTCTATGAGTACTGGGGTCATGCAACTCAGGCTTCTGTGAGTGACGGTGCTGCAACGCACCGGCCGAAGGCCAGTGCACGCGAAAATCACGTCAATCCGCGCGGCAACTGTTCGCCACACTTACCCTCTTTATGCTTGACGTGGCCCCCCTGGAACGTGTTTGTCCTGCGACCTACCGTTCTCGCGAGCGCGTATGCCGCCTTAGCTCAGTTGGTTAGAGCGCTAGATTGTGGATCTAGAGGTCCCCTGTTCAAGCCAGGGAGGCGGTACCATTGTTTTCAATGGGTTAGTGTAACCTCAAGCGGTCAGCTCTGCGCCTCCGAGAGAGCGCCATTGAGATCGGCCAGAATATCGTCGATGTGTTCGATGCCGATGGACAGCCGTACATAACCATCTGAAACGCCCGCTGCCGCCCGTTCCGCAGGCGAGAGTTGTGAATGGGTTGTGGTCGCTGGGTGAATTGCCAAGCTGCGAGCGTCGCCGATGTTGGCCACGTGATAGAACAGCTTCAGGTTATCGATAAACCGGTGCCCAGCCTCGCGCCCGCCTGCCAGTTCAAACCCGAGGAGGCCGCCATAGCCGCCACGCATGTATTTGTCGGCCCGCGCCCGCGACAGGCCCGTCTGCTGCGACGGATGAATGATGTTTGTAACCTCAGCGCGCTGCGACAGAAAACTGGCTACAGCCGTCGCGTTTTCGCAATGGCGCGGCATGCGCAGAGCCAGCGTTTCGATGCCCTGCAACGTCAGGAAGGCATTGAACGGCGACATCGCTGATCCGAGATCACGCAGCAAGGTCACGCGCGCTTTGAGCACGTAAGCGATCGGGCCAAGCGCCTTGACGGCCTGGGTCCAAACAGCGCCGTGGTAGCTGGCGTCTGGTGTATTGAGCGCCGGCTGGCGCGCCGGGTGTGCCTCCCAGTCGAATGTGCCGCTATCGATAATAATGCCGCCAATCGACGTTCCATGCCCACCGAGGTACTTGGTGGTCGAATAGACGACGACAGCCGCGCCATGATCGAACGGGCGTGCAAGCAGGGGTGCCGCCGTGTTGTCAACGATCAGCGGAATACCCAATGGCTTTCCGATGGCGGCCACTTCGGCAATCGGAAACACCGATAGCTTGGGGTTGGGCAGCGTTTCGGCATAGTAAGCACGCGTGCGATCATCTGTGGCGCGGCGGAAGTTTTCGGGATCTTCGGGGCTTACAAACCGGACTTCAACGCCTTGGTCCTTTAGCGTATTGGCAAAGAGGTTCCAGGTGCCGCCGTAAAGATCCGTCGAACTGACGATGTTGTCGCCTATGCGCGCTAGGTTTTGCACCGAGATGGCCGAAGCCGATTGACCGGATGCCACCGCCAGTGCCGCGACGCCGCCTTCGAGTTCAGCGAGGCGCTTTTCCAGCACATCGTTCGTCGGATTCATGATCCGGCTGTAGATGTTGCCAAGCTCCGAGAGCGCGAATAGGTTTTCAGCATGCTGCGTGTCGCGGAACTGGTATGACGTGGTTTGATATATGGGCACAGCCACCGCGCCGGTTTCGGTGTCTGCGCGCCATCCACCATGCAGAGCAATCGTCTCGGGCCGCTTGCCTGTCATGGTCGTAACTCCACCTTGACGTTAAATCGCGTATGGTGGCCGGCTCGCGGAACGCGAGTCGCCATCGGCACAGCAATACTGGCGGAGAGAGTGGGATTCGAACCCACGGTACGGTTGCCCGCACACACGCGTTCCAGGCGTGCGCCTTAAACCACTCGGCCATCTCTCCGTTTAGTCTGGAAGCGGCGCACTATAGCCAGAAGGCTTTCCAACGCAACAAGGCTCTCAGCATCTCTTGCGGGCCTCATTGCCACGCTCTTGCCTTGGCCCGGCCGCATCCTGTAATCGAGATCTGCGTCCGGGTCAGCACCCGGCGATTGGGACACAGCCATGGCCGTTTTGCGCTTTCTCAGTGCCCTTTTTTTCTTGATCGCTCTGGTGGCCCTGGCAGCGGATGCAACTCCATTGCTTGCAGGTGAATTCAATATCCACATGACGCCGGCTTATCAGCGCTGGAGTGAGATTGCGCCGGCAGTGCTCGCGAGTGCCGAGAAATCGTTGGCAAGCAATAAACTTGAATGGCTTTGGGGTTCTGTGATCCTGCCCCTCTTGTCGCTGCCCGCGTTTGCGCTGTTTGGCGGGCTCGCGTTGTTGTCCGGCTATGCTGGCCGCCGCCGCCGGGAAATCAAAGTGTTTGTAAATTAGTCCCGAACGGAACCAACCGCCGTCGCCGTCACTGAGTTTTCTTCGACTTAGCGGGTGGAGCCTCCTTTTCTTTGGCCGTGACTTTCTGCGCCGCGGCCGGTTCGGTGAAGGCGGATTGATCATAAAGCCGCTCTTCCGACAAATCGTCGGCAATGCCGATGGCCATCAGGAGCACGAGGCCGCTAATCATGCCCAGCACGAAGTTGCGATGACTACTATTGAGGGCATCGATTTGCTGTTCGTTGACCATGCTTGCGGCGTCCGCTTCGGGATCGGACGACTTGATGCCGAACATTTTCGACCGGAATGAGCGGCGCACATTACCCCGGTCAATCAGCGGGAGCCGGGAGCGGTCTGCGATCTGCTTGGCGATCACCGGATAGGGGAACGCGGGATCGACATTGGCCTCGCTGACGTATCCGAGTGGGACTGTCGTGCCGTCTTTGGTGATGATCCTGGCGCCTTTGAGCAGCACGGGAATCATTGCACCACCATAAATCTCGCGGCGTGTTTCAACGGCATGCACCTGATCATAGGGCACTTCGTAGGTCTTGTAGCGCAGCATGGGGGTTGGCCCGCGTCCAGCCGGAAGCGTCATGCGGACTTTGTCGGGCAGCAACTCAACGCGTGCGCGCAGTGAAAAAATCAGCTCGATCAATACAAGGAACATCAGCGCGGCAAAAGCCGCAGCCAAAATCAGAAAGCCCCAATTGTCGAACATCAAACCATGGTTGAGGCGATTGAAAATCATTGGGGGAATGCTGACGAAAAAGGGCAGCAGAATGAGGAAGATGAAGGAGAAGATCGTTTTCCGGCCGCCACTGGCACCATATACGGTGCGCTCGGGAGTTGCTTCCGGTCCGGAAAGCGGAGCAGACGCGGGCCCAGTTGCAGCTTCAGTCATGATGGTTCTCCAACTCCAGACACTCAGGCACAGTACCATTGATTAGAGCCGGTTATCTGGCAGGCTCAGGTATTTTACAGACCCAACTTACATGCCGCTCCCGCAATCGTGAAGCCGTCTGGTGGCACCAGGCGGCCGAATGTTCGTATTGGCCAATACAGTCCGTTGCCGTAACCTTTGATTGTCCTTTCAGGAGTGTCCGCCATGTTCTCAGCCCGCAAGAAAGCCACCATGCCAACGCTGGACACGGCCCTCAAGGGCCGGTCGCAGACACTTCCCACCGCATCGCACCATGAAATCACAGGGAATCCGCTGAAGGGACCCTATCCCGACGGCATGCAGCAAGTGGTGTTTGGCATGGGTTGCTTCTGGGGTGCCGAACGCAAGTTCTGGCAACAGGGGCCGGGCATCTGGATCACGGCTGCCGGCTATGCCGGTGGCCTCACCCCCAATCCGACCTACGAAGAAGTGTGCACCGGCTTCACGGGGCACAACGAAGTTGTCTTGGTTGTGTTCGATCCCAAGGTCTTGAGCCTAGAGGCGCTGCTGACCACGTTTTGGGAAAGCCACGATCCGACGCAGGGGCTGCGCCAGGGTAACGACATTGGCACGCAGTACCGGTCGGGTGTCTATTGCACTACTTCGCAACAACTCGCCACGGTTCAGGCATCGAAGGCGGCTTACGAAAAGAAGATCGCTGGACATGGGTTCGGCCCAATCACAACTGAAGTGATGATGGCCCCGCCTTTTTACTTCGCCGATGCCTATCACCAGCAGTACCTAGAGAAAATCCCAAGCGGATATTGCGGCTTGCGTGGCACGGGAGTTTCCTGCGCAGGTTAAGCATCAGGCGCACTCACATAGAAGCGGCATCCGTGGGGCGCTAATTCCCCGCAGATGCTGCTTTCTCTTTGGCCTTTGCCGCTGCCAGTTTGGCCTTCTCGGCTGATTTCGCTTCGCGCTGGGCCTTGGCGGCCGCCTGGGCAGTGGCAATCTCGGCAATTGCTTTGTACGCGGGCGAGTCTTTCTTTTCACCCGCGGTCAAAACCGTGCGGCACTCCATGGGAAGCTGCTCTAAACTCATTTCGGGCTTGGGTGCGGCGGGCGCAGGAGCGGGTACCGGTTGCGGCTTGGATGGCTTGGATACAAGCGCGATCCAATCTGTCAGTTCTTTTCCGCAGCCATCATCTTTAACCGGCGGGGGCGTCTGACGTTCGCATGTCGCTGATCCCGCTGGGCAGCCCATGCGGATGTGGAAGTGATAGTTGTGAAGCCACATTGGGCGCACCTTCAACAGCCATGCGCGGTCAGTTCCGGCCTCTTTGCAGAATTCTTTTTTGATGGCGGGATGGACGAAGATGCGCTCGACTTCCGGGTAGCTGGCCGCGCGCTTGACGAGTCTCACGAAACCCTCGTTCCAGTTCGCCGCGATCACCTCCGTGCCCTTGTCTTGCGCGAGCAAGAGAGGCTCTAGGGTTTCACGCTGAGCGCGCGTCAATGTTTCAGCGGGCTTAGGCTTGAACCAGATGTCTGCATCGAGCCCGACCTGATGGCTTTTATGCCCTGAAAGCATCGGGCCGCCACGCGGTTGCGCGAGATCGCCGATCAGCAGGCCTGGCCAATTGTCTTTTGTCTTCATTTCGGTGGCGAAATGCTCAAGCAGGGCGATGAGTTTCGGATGCCCCCAGTTGCGATTGCGCGACAGCCGCACGGCCTGCCAGGCTGGTCCATCGATTTCGAGGGCTTTGCCGCCAGCAAGGCAACCCTTCGCGTAACTGCCTACGGCGCGCGCCGCGAGGGATGCCGGCGTCTTTGCCGCTCCGAATAGCTGTTTGGCTGGTGTCAGCACAACCTTTGGAATGGCGTTGCCAGATTTTGTCGCTGCGGCTGCGGGCACCGCCGTTGTCGCGGCCGCTGCTTTGGCTTTGGGTGTTGCAGCCTCGATGCTTCCGGTCGCAGGACTTGCAGCGGCCGGGACCGGCGGTTGAGGCTGCACAGCCGCAGATTTTGCCGCAGCCGCTGCTGCTTTGGCTTCCTCAGCGGCCAGCCGTGCGGCCTTGGCGGCTTCTGTGGCAAACGACGCAATTGCGCTGGCATCGCTTTTGGTTTGGGTGTCCGCAGCTTGGACAGCGGTCTGGGCGTAAGCAGGGATTTGTGTGAGCGGAGGAGCGGCGGTTGCCGCGAACGCAAGCCCGCTCGCAGCGATGACCGCTTGCAAAGATTTGGCAGTCCCCTGAGCGCGCACGCCCATCCCCGCCCCCAACAGCCTCATTTGTGCTCTCATGGAATAGCTCTTAAACCACGACCTCAACCCCATGCCATGGCAAAAATACGGCTTTTGCCCCGGAAGGCCGATCTGGCCGCTGGAGGCCGGCCGTTGTGCCCGAACGAATTGTGCCAAGTGAACACTGACATGAATGATTTTCTAACACTGGGGCCACCGGTGTCAAAAACGCACCTGCTCTTGGCGCACGGCGCAGGCGCCCCCATGACCAGTCCGTTTATGGAGGTGATGAGCCAACGATTGGCGGCGCACGGGATTGCGGTCCATAGGTTTGAATTCCCATACATGGGGCAGCGGCGCACCGGAGGCTCTAGGCGCCCGCCGCCGAAGGCAGAAATTCTCACCGACGCCTTTAAGGCCACGATCACTGTATGGGCCGCGCACCATGCCAGACCAACGCGGCTCGTGATTGGTGGAAAGTCGCTGGGCGGGCGGGTTGCAAGTCTGATTGCAGATGACCTCTTCGCGACGGGTTCAATCGCCGGTGTTGTTTGCCTGGGCTATCCGTTCCATCCGCCGCGTAAGCCGGATGCGCTGCGCACGGCGCATCTTGAGTCCCTCAAGTGCCCTGCGCTCATCGTTCAAGGCACGCGAGATCCGTTTGGCACTCGCAAAGACGTAGAGAGCTACCAACTGGCTAATTCCATCGCCTTCCACTGGGTCCAAGATGGCGACCATGATCTGAAACCACGCCCGGCGAGCGGGATTGGTGCGGATCAAGCACTTGATGGTGCTGCCGAGGCGATAGCGCAGTTTATCAGGGTCGTATCAAGGTGAGCGGTGCCGCGCCCGTGCGGCCCGTTCCAATGCGGCGCACGTCAGCTTATCTATTTCCAGTTCCGCTGCGAGCAATTCTAGAAACCGCACTTCTTCCGGCTTGACCGTCATATCGGCAGCGGCAACTTCGGCACAGAGCACGTACGCCGTTTCGCGCAAATGTTCGGGTAGGCTCGCGTCGATCAGCGCCAGCACGCGATCAAGCCCGCCGGGTTTGCTGAGAACCTTGCCGCAATCCTGCGCTTCGCGAACCAGCCAGTCGTGTTCGTAGCCTTCAAACACGGGGAGTTGCCGGACGATCGACCCCATGCGCTGGAGCTCTTCGTCGCTGATCTTGCGGTCAACGGCAGATGTTGTGATCATCGCATAGATCAGAGCGGTCTGCGGCGATAAGAGCAAACTTTCGGTTGCCATCTCAATCCTCTTTTTGGGCCCAATCGCGGCCGTGTCTGGCTCGCCAAATAGCCCGTTTTATGGCGCTATGTGCCAGAGGCCCCGTAGCTGCGCAACCCAAGTCAGCGCTGCCCTCTCGGACGGTGACGGTCACCAGGAGCTAAACGGCCATTGCTTATCATCACCTGACTTGGCGACTGGTTTCTTGGATGCGGCTATTGACTTTTGGGTTGAGGGTTTGGCGCGCTTCGCGGTAACTGGGTTGGCTTTCTCCCCGGCTGCCTTCCCTGTTTCGGCGGGATTGAGCGGCGGCATCGTCGCCGGCTTGGCGGCCGGTCCAACACTTCCGGTCTCGGGCGGGGCAGGAACCGCAGCAGAAGATGCCGGTGGATCTTGGGCCGGTTTGCGCGCGGCCCCCAGGCTCATCTGTAAGCGATCATCGGCCTTGCGGTCCAACTCGTCCACCAGACGTTCGAGATGTTCCCGCTTCTTTGACTCTTGTGCAAGTTCTGACCGGGCAGCATCGGCGGCCAGCACGGATTGCCCGCGTGCGCTGCGTTCCTTCAGAAGCTCACTTTCTAAATTTGCTAGCGCGGCCTTCGTCGATGCGAGGTTCGCCTCGGCGTTTGCTAAGCGCGCACCTGCGTCACCGGACCCATTCTCGGCCTGGGTCCGGCGTGCGTATTCGGCGGCTAAGTCTTTCGTTGCTACGTTGGCGGCGTCCTGGGCGGCTTTCAACGACCGACGGGCTTCGGCCACTTCTTGGCGCAGCTTCAGAATGGTTTCCTGCGATTGGCGGCGGTCTGCTTGGCGTTCGGCTTCGCTGCGCGCGACAGACTCTGACATGCTGTTGGCTGGTGCCGTGCCTGCCGTTCTTGACATGAGGCTTTTGGCCGTGGACGCCAATGGGTTGTCAGGCATGGTCCAAGTCCAGACAGCAAGACCAACCAGAGCCAGTGTCAAAGCTGGCACCATACGGTGACTAGGCGACGTCCGCGCTGCTTCCTCATTGGCGCGCCGAGCCACAGCGCCGGGAGCGGCGATCACACCGCCTGCAACGGGTTCATAGGTTCCAAAATTCCAGATGTGGCCTTCAAGATCCCGGCACGAATAGCCACGCTGATTGGCGCTGACGCCGCTCAAAGGCAAGACGATATCAGCGCCGCCATCGACGGCGCGCTCTTGATGAGCGTCGGCGTCTGACACGGTCACGTAGCAGGTCTGGGTTTCTATCCCGCCCAATTCATCGGGCTGCCGCATGTGAGCGTCGAGATCAGACTGCCCTACGGGCACAAGCATGATCGTGCCGCGGCCATGGACGAGTTCGGCATAGATGGCCCCGCCTTCACTGGCGTTGATCAGCGTCTTGCGCTCGAAGCCGAAAGCCGTCTCCAGCCACGCTGCCGCGGCCGCCACGTCGCGATAGCGCAGAACGGGGACAAGACTTTCCATAGTGGCAGATGGGCTGGGCGGCATCGATCAATCCATTGAGGCATCTCAGTTTGTTTCGGCCAGTATATCCGAAAAGGTGCGCGTGATTGCCCGAATCACACGACGTTTGCAGAGTAACTCAGAGGCGCTATTCCGTGGAACATCACTTTCAAAATTTTGAAAGCAAACGCGGGCTTGTGGCTGCTTGACCACGCTGCACGTTGCGTGAAGCCCGCAAAACGCGGCCTTATGCACAATTTGACGGTTGCATGCTGCCAGCCTAGGTTGCCCGCCTCACGAAGAATTTTTCCCTTAACCGCTTTGAAGCGCGCGGCGCTCCGCTCTGGAACTCATGACCTCTGTACAAAATCCCGCCAGCACCCCCGCAACCGTTTTGCCCTCCGGCGTCTTGGAAGGCCGCAGTTGGCCGTTCGAGGAAGCCCGCCGACTCATCCAGCGCCTGAAGCGCACTAAGGACGGCCTGAACAGGACGGTACTGTTTGAGACAGGTTACGGGCCATCGGGGCTGCCGCATATCGGCACGTTCGGTGAAGTGGCGCGCACAACCATGGTGCGCCACGCCTTCGAAACGCTGACAGAGGGCAAGGTCAAGACGCGGCTCCTGTGTTTTTCAGATGACATGGATGGCATGCGGAAAATCCCGGACAACGTGCCGGATAAGGCATTTCTGGAACCGCATTTGCACAAGCCGCTGACTTCCGTGCCCAACCCATTTGGCGGCGGCTTCGAAAGCTTTGGCCATCACAACAACGCCATGCTGCGCCGGTTTCTCGACACGTTCGGGTTCCAATATGAATTCGCCAGCGCCACCGAGTATTACAAATCCGGAAAGTTCGACGAAACGCTGCTGCTCGCCGCCGAGCGCTATGACGCCATCATGGATGTTATGCTGCCCACGCTCGGACCCGAGCGCCAAGCAACCTACAGCCCGTTTCTGCCGATTTCGCCCAAGTCCGGCCGCGTGCTTTACGTGCCGATGAAGTCGGTCGATGCGAAAAGGGGCACTGTTACGTTTGCTGATGAAGACGGGGCGGAAACAACGCTTCCGGTCACGGGGGGCCAGGTAAAGTTGCAATGGAAGCCAGACTTCGGCATGCGCTGGGCAGCACTCGGCGTCGACTTCGAAATGTTCGGTAAAGATCACCAGACGAACGCGGTGGTCTACGACAAGATTTGCGAAATACTCGGCGGCACCGCGCCCCAGCACTACGTCTACGAGTTGTTCCTCGACGAAAAAGGTCAGAAAATCTCGAAGTCAAAGGGCAACGGGCTGACCATCGACGATTGGCTGAAGTACGCTTCGCCGGAGAGCCTCGCGCTCTACATGTTCCAGAAGCCCAGAACCGCCAAGCGGCTGCATTTTGATGTGATCCCGCGCGCGGTCGATGAATATTTGCAGTTTGTAGCGGCCTACCCCGCGCAAGAGCCGGTTCTGCAAGTCGACAATCCGGCTTGGCACATTCACGCCGGGCATCCGCCGCCGGCCGAAATGCCAATCACATTCGGTTTGCTTTTGAACCTCGTGTCAGCCTCGAATGCGGAGGATAAAGGCAAGCTGTGGAGCGTCATTCGCAAGCACCAGCCGCAGGCGACAGCGGAAAAGTATCCGATGCTCGATAAGCTCGTGGGCTACGCAGTTGCCTACTATCACGACTTCGAAAAGCCCAAGAAAGTCTTCCGAGAGGCGACGGCAGCCGAGCGCAGTGCACTTGAGGCGCTCGATAAAGCGCTGACTGCAGTTGATCCCGCCCTTAGCCCGAAGGAGCTACAGGACATCGTGGTCGAGACCGGCAAGGCCAACGGCTACACCAAAGAGACACTGCGCACCTGGTATCAGGCCATCTACGAAGTGCTGCTGGGGTCGAGCGAGGGGCCGCGCTTCGGACCCTTCATTGCGCTGTACGGCATTCCGGAAACGCGGGCACTTATCCGTAGCGGGCTGGACGGCAAGCTGCTCAAGG
>JANNXL010000525.1:0-13290 GCA_031409575.1 Hyphomicrobium sp. | reverse complement strand
AACGAAGAGCGTGCGCTTTTAGCCTTTGATAAAGACGCGCATACTCTGACAGAGAAATTTGGAATCAAATACTTCTCCGCTCATGGCGGTGTCCCAGGAGCTGACGGCCGCAATAACAACGATTTGCCGTTTCATCCGGCTTGGAAGGAAAAGCTGCACTGGGTCCATAATGGGCATTCTCCATATTTCGATGGACAATTTAGCGACGGTGGGCACAACTCGGCAAAGCGCGATCCTGCGGCCCGCGATCTTCGCGTTCTGGTAAGCCGCTTCCGGCCTGGGTGCAGGTATCGAATTTTGCTCCACCCGCAGTACTATGGGGAAGCTTCGCACCCGTCAAAGCGCTTTGCTGGGACGCCATGGTATGACGAAGTCTTGGCTTTCGCAGCGCAGGGTAACGATGCGGCCAACTGGTCTGACGCGGCCGTAGAGGCGCGGACGAATTCGCCAACGCAGGGCCTGAGCTACAAAATTGCAGGGAGTATTCCAGGCAACATCCCCGACGCCGTTAGAAGCGTTCGAAGGGCTCTTAAACTGATGCTCAGACGGTAAATACGGCACGTCCACTGGGTTGGGTGTGAATGCGACGGTTCCCCGTGTTGCCAGCCGTGCAGCTATTGGCTAGGCAACGCAGGCGGTGCGGCCGGAATCAGGGCCGCTGGGCTGCCGTTTGGCCGTTTCGAGATTCGTATTGTTGACATCTGACCGGGGATTGCAGGGGCCACATGACGCTGGATAACGAAACGATCGCCGTCATCGGGCTTGGCTATGTCGGTCTGCCGCTGGCGGTCGAGTTTGGCAAAAAACGCCGTGTCATCGGCTTTGATATCAACACCGCGCGCGTCGCCGAACTGCAAGCGGGCCACGACCGCACTCTGGAAGTTGAGCCACATGAATTGAAAGAGGCAAGCGGGCTTTCGTATTCCCACGACCCGGCCGATCTCAACCAGGCGAAAATCTTCATCATCACGGTGCCGACGCCGATTGACGAGGCCAACCGCCCGGATCTGTCGCCGCTGGTCAAGGCGTCCGAAACCGTCGGGCGGCACATGCCGGCCGGTTCTGTCGTCATCTATGAGTCGACCGTTTATCCCGGCGCCACCGAAGAGGTGTGCGTGCCAGCCCTTGCGAAGGCATCAGGCAAGACCTTCAATCAGGATTTTTTCTGCGGCTACTCGCCAGAGCGCATCAATCCGGCCGATAAACAGCACAAGCTGCCGACCATCATGAAAGTGACAAGCGGCTCGACACCGGCCGTGGCCGATGCCGTCGATCAACTCTACGCTCAGGTGATCACAGCTGGCACGCACAAGGCTTCGAGCATTAAAGTCGCGGAAGCGTCCAAGGTGATTGAGAACACGCAGCGCGATTTGAACATCGCGCTCATGAACGAACTCGCGGTTGTGTTAGCGCGCATCGGCATCGACACCGCCGAAGTCCTGGCGGCGGCGGGCACCAAGTGGAACTTTCTCAACTTCCGCCCTGGCCTGGTCGGCGGGCACTGCATCGGTGTCGATCCGTATTACCTGACGCACAAGGCCGAACAGCTTGGCTACATTCCGCAGGTGATTTTGGCCGGGCGGCGCATCAACGACAACATGGGCCGCTACGTGGCGCGTAACACCATCAAGCTGATGCTTCAGCGCGGCGTTGATGTGGCGCGTTCTCGCATTGGCGTGATGGGCATCACATTCAAAGAGAACTGCCCGGATATTCGCAACTCGAAGGTCGTCGATCTGGTGAAAGAGCTGCAGGCACACGGCGCCACGGTGGTCGTTAGTGATCCGAAGGCAGACGCTGCTGAAGTGGCACATGAGTACGGCATCACGATGGGTGATTTGTCTCATGATCAACCGGTCGACGCTCTGGTGGTGGCCGTCGGCCATAACGAATATCGCGCCCTGAGTGCAGGCGATCTGCGCCGCTTGGTGCGTGGCGACGCGCCGGTGCTGGTTGACGTGAAAAGCCTGTTCGACCGTCACGCCGCAACTGCGGCAGGTTTCCATGTATTTAGGCTGTAGACGAAACGCGTGCGAGCAGGCGCAAAAGAGAGAACCTCATGATCATCCGTCATCCAGTGTCTGGCCGGAAAGTGCGCTTCGCAGTTGTTGGGTGCGGGCGTATTGCCGCCAATCACTTCGGTTCGATTGAAACGCACAAGGATCGCTGCGAAGTGGTCGACGTGTGCGATGTTGCGCCCGATGCCCTTGATGCCGCCGTCAAGCGGACCGGCGCCAAAAGCCATGCGCGCTTGACAGATATGCTGGCAGCGACCACCGCGGATTGCGTGATCCTTGCGACGCCCAGTGGCATGCATCCTGCGCAGGCTATCGAGGCGGCGAAATCCGGCCGTCACGTCATGACCGAAAAGCCTATGGCGACGCGCTGGAAAGACGGTCTCGCGATGGTCGAGGCTTGCGATCAAGCTGGCGTGCAGCTGTTTGTCGTCAAGCAGAACCGGCGCAATGCAACGCTGCAGCTTCTCAAGAAAGCGGTTGAGGCCAAACGCTTCGGTCGCATCTATTCGGTGGCGATCAACGTCTTTTGGAGCCGGCCGCAGGAATATTACGACAGTGCTAAATGGCGCGGCACCTGGGAGTTCGATGGCGGCGCCTTCATGAACCAAGCGAGCCACTACATCGATTTGCTCGACTGGTTGATTGGCCCCGTTGAAAGCGTGATGGCCTATACAGGCACGCTGGCCCGCTCGATTCATGTTGAGGACACAGGCGTTGCCGCACTTCGATGGCGCAGCGGAGCCATGGGTACGCTCAACGTGACGATGCTGACCTATCCAAAGAACCTCGAAGGCAGCATTACGATCCTCGGCGAAAAAGGCACGGTTCGCATCGGCGGGCTTGCGGTCAACGAAATTCAGCATTGGGAGTTTAGCGAGACCCTTCCTGAAGACGCTGATATTTCCAAAGCCAACTACCAGACGACATCCGTCTATGGCTTCGGCCACCCGATGTACTACGACAACGTCATCAAAACGCTGTGCGGCGAGGCGGAAGCCGAAACCGACGGACGCGAGGGCTTGAAATCGCTCGAGATGCTGATCGCGCTTTACATGTCAGCGCGTGACGGACGCCGGATCGCACTCCCGCTGGAGTACTAATGCGGTGACGTTTAAAGCCCATCCTACAGCAATAATCGATGACGGTGCATCAATCGGTGATCGCACTCGCGTTTGGCACTGGGTGCATATCAGTGGCGGCGCAAAGATCGGGGCCGACTGTTCGTTCGGTCAGAATGTTTTCATCGCGAACCGTGTGATCGTTGGCAACAACGTCAAGGTTCAAAACAATGTTTCGATCTACGACAACGTGACCATTGAAGACGACGTGTTCTGCGGACCCAGCATGGTGTTTACGAACGTCTACAACCCGCGCTCGGCAGTCTCACGCAAAGACGAGTATCGCGATACACTCGTGCGACGCGGGGCGACGCTTGGCGCAAACTGCACGATCGTCTGCGGCACGACAATTGGGGCGTACGCTTTCGTTGGTGCCGGTGCCGTAATCAACCGCGATGTTCCAGATTACGCGCTCATGGTTGGTGTGCCAGGCCAGCAGGTCGGCTGGATGAGCCAGTATGGCGAGCGGCTGGACCTGCCGCTGACTGGCACAGGCGAGGCCCGTTGCCCGGCCACAAAAACTCTCTATCGGCTTGAAAACGGAGCGTGCCGTTTGGCTGAAGAGGCGGATTCTTGACACTTGCGCTGACGACATCGTATCGAAAATCCGTACAGACCATCAGGTTAGCCAATTGGAACTTCAACGGAAACCAATATTCGTCCACGGTTTGAGCCGGTCTGGCACCACGCTCATGTGCACGTTGCTTGATGCGCATCGCGACGTCGCTATGTCGTATGAGCTCTATCCGGCCATGCTCATCACGGACCAGCCCGTTGATCTCCAGTACCTTGCAAAAGGGCTGTTGGCGCACGCCGACATGAACATCATCCGCAAGAGCCATCCGGATGTGTTTCCAAGTCAGAGTATACAGACGTTCATCCTGCGGGTTGCAAGGGGTGGGCTGACTCATCAAGACTTCGCGCGCTTCATTTTAGCTCTTGTCCAAGAGGGCCACAGCTTTGAAACCGTCGCAGGGCGGATGCGGCTGATCGAGATGCTTGGCATTGAAAAAATGAAGCGCGTGGGCAAGTCCCGCTGGGGCATGAAGAACAGCGGCAGCTTTGCTGACTATTTGTCGGTTTGGCCTGAAGCCACGTTTCTGAACATGTTGCGCGATGGCCGCGACGTGCTTGCAAGTCAACTCAACACGGGCAAGTTCGATCCCGATCCGGAAGCGCTTGGCAAAAGCTGGTCGGCCGCAATGCTTGAACTGGAGGCTCTGGCGAGAACTCCCGATGTGAAAGCGAAGATGGTCCGTTATGAAACGCTAGCTGAGCATCCGGAGCAAATCTTGCGTGAGGTTTGTGAACTCGCTGAGCTGCCGTTCGACGAGTCGATGCTCAAGCACACCGACCAGGACCTTACGATTTTTAAGGTCCGCCATCTATCCGGCAAGCGCCTTGCACAGAACATCGACACGTCCATGATAGGGCGCTGGAAAAAAGATTTGAGCCGTGAACAGTTCGACCAGTTTATGGAGGCAGCTGCGGCGACCCTGGAGCATTTTGGCTATGAGGAACTGACAGGCGATGGAGTTCCATTCAGACAGCCGAACGATTTTGTAAAGCCACTTGCAAGAACTTGGCTGTCTCGAGTCCTAGACTTGATTGGAAAAGCCAATTGATATGAGGGATGAGAAAAACTCGCCTGCTTATTTTCCCAGAACATACCTTACGGACCTGTTTCAGTTTATCAGAAACAACTCTGATAGAGTCCAGTGCATTACCTACAAAGACTTTTGCTGGGGTAACGACTTCTCCCATGAAGACGGCTATCGGAGTGAGTGGCAGGATTGGCAGCACCGCCTTACGGATGGCAGGATTGACCGCAACAAGATTTATCTCGTCATCCAATATGATGTCGACACCGCGCCGGAAAGAACGATGGATCTGCTTCGGGATCCGCACCATGATGGGATCCCGGCCAACATCATGATCTTCGTGCGGCGCCTTGACCGCCGTTTCCTGGTGCAAACCAAAGAGCTCCAATACACCGACTATGTGCTGGACGAAGAACTGCTGCGCAAGCGTCAAGACAGCGGCTCTGTAATCGGATACCACTTCAACGCCTACGAACGCTCTGGCTGGAACGCTGGCCGGGCACAAGAAATCTTCGCTGAAGATGTTGCCTCCCTCAGGAAGCGCTTCGACATTAGCTTCTGTTCTGCCCACGGCGGGGTGCCAGATGCCGAGGGCCGCAACAATAATTCAGTCAAAATTCCGGACGCATTGCGAACGTCGCTGCGCTGGGTTCACAACAAATACTCGCCGCGCTTTAATGGGCAATTCTCAGACGGCGGGCATCAGAATAGCAAACTCAACCCAAGCCAGCGCGACATTCGCGATTTTGTTGCGTCGTGGCGTCCGGGTGGGCGCTACAGGCTTCTGGTGCATCCACAGTATTACGATCCAGAGTTTGTCGCATCGCCCTCCTACTCGGGCACGCCTTGGTACGACGATCTCGTCCGGGCAGTGAGGTCCACTCAGCAAATCACAGATCCGAAGTTATATGCACTTTCACCATTACAATCCCCGGTAAGGGGCGTTTTGGCTCGCAGGCCACAGCCGTTGCCGCATGATAGCGGCATTGCCGTTCAGCAGTCTGGCTTACGCGCATTGAGCACTAAAGTCTTCCGTCGGGTCCATGCTTTGTTCGGCGGCATGCAGCACCGCGGTGTCGAGCTTGCCGATGCCGGGTTCGACGGGCAGGTTTTGATTGATACCTCGGTTCAACCAGAAATTCTTGGAAATGCGGCTTCGAAGTTCGGAGTTAAACAAGGCGCATACGCAGGTAACTTGCTCTATCCCCAAGTTGGGCGTGCGGGCTACCTGTTGCTCGGCGGCGGTCAATGGCAGGGAAGCGAATTCCCAAACGCCGGTTACATGCTGTCCACAGCGTTCTGGGCGAAACACAAGCTGCAGTTTCTGCCGTGGGGCGGCTGGGTCACTTCCAATGCCAGCCGCTTTTCCCTGGATATCGAAACAGCGGGACTGCCTCCGCCGTTTGAATTGCGGACGATTTGCCTGTCGTATGACAAGGCAGGGCATCTTATCGCCAAACGTGACATTGGCTCGCTAAGTGCGCGCCGTAGCAGTATTTCCGAGCAGTTCAAACCCGCTGCAGGAGCGGCTGGTTTCAATATAGCGCTGTTTAAAGCGAAAGAACTGCCTGGCGGGGTTGTAACTCTGACGTCGGTCAAGCTTGTGCGGCACGTCAGCGCCTAACCGGAATATTCGGATTATATGGATCGCTCACGCCCCGCTGCGCGTGCTCATTGCCCTTCATCTTCCGCCGCAAGTGTAGCTGGTGTTTTGCGTGCTAGCGCGCTGCCAGCATCAACAGGCAGCCGGGCCAAGCGCCACACGCACAAGCTTGAGAGCGCCGCCACCGTGAGCAGAGCTATCGAAAAATCGCCCGCCAGCGGCAAAGCGTGAGCGTTGAACGCTTGCGAGGCTTCCAAAGCCAAAGCACCAAGAGCGACGCCAAAGCTGAGGGACACTTGCTGGCCCACGCTGGCGATGCTGGTAGCGGCGGAAGCCTGCTGTTCGCTAACATCGGCATATGTGATGGCGTGCAGGCTGGTAAACTGAAGCGACCGTAGGAGTCCCGCCACCAGGAGCAGTCCTGAAATGACGGCGTGTGGTGTTGCGGGCCCAACGCAAGCAACCGCACCGATCAGCGCTGAGGCCGCAATTCCATTGAATATGAGCACACGCCGGAAGCTCGTGGCAGCCAGTATGCGTGGCGCAAAAAATTTCATGGTCAAAGCGCCGAGTGCGCTCGTGAACGTGATGAGACCAGAGGTCAGAGCATCCAGCCCGAAACCGATCTGCAGCATCAAGGGCACGAGAAAGGAACTTGCCCCCACGCCAAGCCGGAAAATAGCGCCTCCCGCAACGCCGGCATCAAAGGTCGGGATCTGGAACAATCTCAAATCCAGAAGCGGTTTCGGGTGCCGGCGTGCGTGCTGGATGTACGCCCAAATGGACAACGCGCCAATAACCAGAGCTGCAATCGAGAGCGGCAGTGGTGCCACGTGGCGGCCCGTAGACGCCGCACCGGCGATAAGTCCCGTTAAACCCACGGCAGCAAGAAAGCCGCCCCAGACATCCAGCGGGGCCGTTTCACGACGGTCGCTCGGGAAGTACAACGTGGCAAGCGCAATGCCGATCACGCACATCGGCAAGTTGACCAAAAAGATCCAGCGCCAATCGAAGTATGTGACGATGAATCCACCCAATGGCGGCCCGGTCACTGGACCGATCAGGGCAGGAATGGTCAGTGTGGCGAGCGCTGAAACAAGTTTGTCTTTCGGGATGGCGCGTACCAGCACAAGACGGCCAACGGGAGTCATGAGGGCACCGCCCGCACCTTGGACAAATCGCCAAATGACAAATCCCGTCAGCGATTCCGACAACGCGCAGCCGATTGATGCGAGCATGAACAGCCCAAGTGCGGTGCGAAAGACGGCACGCGCTCCGTAACGATCGGCAAGCCACCCACTGACCGGTACGACAACGGCAAAGCCCACGAGATAGGATGTGATAGCGAGCTTCAGCGCGATGGGGTCTACGCCGAGATCGCGGGCAATTGTTGGGAGTGCCGTGGCGAGGATGGTGGAATCCATCGTCTCCATGAAGAGGGCCGTCGCCACGACAAGCGGCAGGATACGTTCGGACGAGACGGGCAAAAAATGGCGATCCTGAAGCTGTTTAGGGCTCGCGATCCGAGCCCCTCAGACCCTTAAGTCGTGCGGACAATGGTGGCAAGGGGCCAAGTCGTTGGGATAAAAGTATGGTCCGGATTGTCATGCTGGGTTCATTTTTTGTTGTTCATTGTACAAAAGTCTCCAAAGAGACAAAGTCGTGACGAGTCTCAGGGCTGCTATTGGAACTTGCCCGATATGAGTGGAGTGCGAGATCATGAAAACAATGTCTAAATTTGCAGCTGCAATGGCTGGACTATCGGTGATGGCTGCTTTGTCCGCGTCTGCGCAAGCAGCTGGGTATGGCTGCTTCCGGGCTACCTCGGATTTGAACATTCGCGACCGGCCTTACAGTTCCGCATCCGTAATTGGCAACGCTGCCAAAGGTGATGTACTGGAAAAACGCAAGCGCTGGTGCACGCTGCGCGGCTACTGGTGTGCGGTGACGACCAAGGCTGGCCTTGAAGGCTACGCCGACAAGACCTTCATGGAAAAAATGCCCTGCCCATAGATTTTTTCTTGGCGCGTCCCGACCCCGCTTCGCGGAGCCGGCCGGGACGCGCGGAGCAATGCAGTACGGGCAACACAAGGAGTCTTCCGGAGTGTTTGTCGTGTCCAAGATCTTGGGATTCTTGCTTCAGCCATCCTTCGCCGCCGCGTTGTGTATTTTGATCGGGCTGATGCTCGTCAGCACCAATTTGCGGCGATCGCTTGGGCTGAAGCTCGCTTGGGGCGGACTAGGATATCTCATAATTTTTGGCATTGTGCCGCTTGGCAATGTGCTCATATTGCCGCTTGAACAGCATTTCGCCGGTATGCCGCGCCCCAAACCAACCGATGGCATTTCCGGTATTATCATCCTGGGTGGATTTGAAGACGGCTACGTGTCGGCAGGCCGCGGTCAGCTGACAGTTAATGAATCGGCAGAGCGCCTGACGGAAGGCGTGCGGCTTGCGCGCGAATTGCCGGATACAAAGGTGCTGTTTTCAGGTGGTGTTGGCGCGCTTTGGCATGCGGATGCTGACGCAACGCAGCCGGTTGCTGATTACATGAAGGCGATTGGCATCGACGCCGGCCGCTTGCTTCTAGAGGGGTTGTCACGCAACACGATTGAAAACGCGTCGTTCAGTGCCAAGCTCGTCAATCCGCAGCCTGGGGAGCGCTGGGTCCTCGTCACGTCGGCCTATCACATGCCGCGTGCCGTCAGCTTGTTCCGCAATGCGGGGTTCACAGTCCAACCGTGGCCAGTCGATTTCCGCACGCGCGGCTGGCAAGATGTATGGAGGCCGTTTGATCGCTTGCCACAGGGGCACCAGCGCATCGACGTCGCCGTCAACGAATGGCTGGGGCTGTTCTTGTTGCGCTTAGCTGGCACGATAGGTCGAATCTTTCCGGCACGCTGATCGATGGTGCGAAGGGTGCCGTTCCCGAACGGACTATTGCGCTGGAACAGTTGCTGCTTTCTTCACGTTCTTGATGCCAATCTTGTCGACAGGAATAGCCACATTCGAGCGAGCCTCACCACCGGCTGATGCGCCTGCCTGCGCCTCCCCAACGGGCCGGGGTGTTACATTCGCAGCCTTAGGCTTCAAGTCCTCGTCGAGATTGAAGGTTTTGCACTTCATGGCGGCGAGCTGCTGATTGTAGGCCTCAAGCTGTGCCCGGTCTTGCGTATTTTCGCGATCCGGATCGACGCCGCGCGTGGCTGGGCTCCCAGTCGCGACCACGGCCTGCTGCAAGGCGCGCGAAGCGGCTGACGTTTTTTCCTGCGTTGCGTAATCACGAGCCTGCAGGATTCGGACTTGCATCCGGCCTGTGAGCTTTTTGCAATCCAGTGCCTTTTCTTCCTCGGTCAACTGGTAAGCACCAGTGGTGCCCTGAATGGCTGAGTTTGGCGTCACCGCGGCCGAATCCGGTTCTGCAGTGCCCGAACAGCCAGCTGCGATCACGCATGTGGCCACAAGCAGGGTGTGCAGATTTGGCTGATTTGAGTATCGAGGCATCTGGATGCGGTTTTTGCCAGTCTTCCGGCTTAATCATCGAATTCCCAATACGTTGTGCCTGAAATATCGGCACCAGCAAGGCGGTTATCCCCATCCGGGGTGCAAGAAACGCTAAATCAAGCCGTCGCTGATGCTAAGCTCGCCGGTAAGTGGCCGATTGCAAGGCGCAAAGCGGCGGGATTGAGTACCCATCAGCGTAGTTAAACGAGATGGCGTTGAGTCAACGGAGGTTTGCAATGGGTTTTCGTGAGGCAATGGCGTCTGCTTTGGGATTGGCTGCACTGTTCGCGGGTGCGCCTGCTGTGTTTGCTGCTGACCTGCCTGCATCCCTCCTGTGCCAGTTTCCGTCGGGTACGACCAGCACCTATAATTCCGGTGCTTTCAGTGCAAAGCCCTCTGCCGCTTTGATTTTTAATATCCGCAAAATTGACTTGGCGGGGCAAGCAGCTGAAATCGTCGTGACGGGTGATGATAGCCCCGGGCGCCTTGCAATCGCGCGCGCGGTCGGTGCCAATCACTTTCTTGAAGTTGTGACCGAAGGCTATTGGAACATCACCACAGTCTATGATCTGGACGACGACACGAAGCGATTTCCTGCTGTGCACTCACGGCACTTTGGGCTCGTCGGTCAGCCCGTGGTCGCGCAGTATGCTGGCAGCTGTCAGGCCAGCCCGTAGGGTCGCGCGCCATGTTGCATCTCGTCAAATTGTGTGTGGGGGCAACTTCCATTGAAGACCTTCAGGAGTGGCAGGCATCCTATCCCGGCTTCAAGACGGGAAAATCTGGTCAGCGCCGGATCTTCCACACTACATTCCAATCACCGAAGCGGCAGACGGAACTTCTCGGCGGCGGTTCGCTATTTTGGGTGATCAAAGGCTTCATTCAGGCGCGCCAGAAACTCATCGGCTTTGATGACGGACACAAAGAAGACGGCTCAGCCTGCTGCCTCTTGTTGCTTGATCAGCAAATCGTGGCTGTCCGGCCTCAGCCGCGCAAAGCTTTTCAAGGCTGGCGCTATTTGGCTGCCGACGATGCCCCGCCGGATTTGACCGCAGGCTCAACGTCGACGCTTGCCACAATGCCGCCGCAGCTGCGCAAAGAGCTAGCTGCGCTCGGACTCATATAATTTGCAGAGGATTGCAGGCATGCGCGCTCCGCGTTTAACTTCGCTCGTGCGCTGCTTGCCAACGCTTCAACCGTTCGTTGGACCCGAAGCACAAGAACGTGCAAGAGGCCGTTTGTTTACAGCGCGACTGGGGGCCAACGAAAGTCTGTTCGGCCCAAGCCCCAAAGCCGTTGCCGCCATGAAAGCCGCGGCGCTTGACGCTTGGAAGTATTCCGATCCCGAGAGCTTTGAGTTGCGCACCGCCATTGCCGCGCTGCATGGCGTCGCGCCGTCGAATGTTGTGATCGGGGAAGGCATTGACGGGCTCTTGGGGCTGACCGTGCGGCTTGCTGCTGATCCGGGTACAGCCGTTGTCACCTCTGATGGTGCTTATCCAACATTCAATTTTCACGTTGCAGGTCAAGGTGCGCGTCTCATCAAGGTTCCGTTTCACGACAATTGCGAAGACTTGGAAGCGCTGCTCGCTGCGGCCATGAAGTCTGACGCGCGCGTCATCTACGTTTCCAATCCGAACAACCCGATGGGGACGTGGTGGAGTGCGGACGTGCTCAATGCCTTTATTGCGCGGTTGCCCAATGGTGTGCTGCTTATTCTCGATGAAGCGTACTGCGACACGGCACCGGAGAATGCCGTTCCGCGCATTGATGTTTCAAACGGGCAGGTGCTGCGCTATCGCACGTTCTCAAAGGCCTATGGACTTGCCGGTGCGCGGATCGGTTACGCGGTTGGGGATGCTGGATTGATCTCGAATTTCGAGAAGGTCCGCAATCACTATGGCATCAACAAAATAGGGCAGGTGGCGGCACTCGCCGCGATCGAAGATCAGGAGTATCTAGCCTCAGCCGTCCGGAACATTGCTGCCGCACGAGATACGATCTCGGACATTGCTCGTGAAAACGGGCTTACGCCCATCCGATCCGCAGCCAATTTCGTCGCCATTGATTGTGGACGCGATGCGGAGTTTGCCGGGAGTGTGCTTGAGCAGTTGCTGATACGTGGTGTTTTTGCGCGCAAACCCGCCGTGCCGCCGCTTGATCGTTGCATTAGAGTGTCATGCGGACGCCGTGAGGATTTGGACGTGTTTGCTCAGGTACTGCCAGCAGCGTTGGTTGAAGCAAGATCGAAAACACCGTGAGTGCCTAGCGCGGTGCAGACAGCACGGCTGCGAGCGCTCCTTGCAGTCCGGTCAGCAAAATTTGCACGCCGATGCACAACAGCAAGAATGCTGATAGCCGGTTCAAAACTCGCGCTCTTTCAGACCCAAGAAGCGCGACGACACGCTCGGCTGATGCGTAGCAGACACCAACTGAGATCGCGACCGCCAGGGCGGCCGCCGAGAGGCCTGCAAAAAACGGAACAAGCTCAACCGCCGTTGAAGGACGGCTGGCGCTTAAAGCAATCGCAACCGAGATTGTTCCTGGCCCGGTCGTGAACGGCATTGTGAGTGGAAAGAACGCAACGTCGGCCGCTCCAGCTGCGGGGGCCGCCTGTTCGTGTTTACGATCTTCAGTTGCTTTGGACTTGGTCAGCATTTCCCAAGCGCTTGCGGCGACAACGAGTCCGCCTGCGACGCGCAGCGCTTCAATACTCACGCCGAAAAAGCTCATCAATGACGCCCCGATCCAAAGCGAAAACAGCATCACGGCAGCCGAGTAACTTGCGACCCGCCACGCCAGGGCGGCGCGTTCGGCAACGGCGCGGTCCGACGTAACTTGATGGTAGATCAGCGCCCCGCCGAGCGGGTTCACAATCGAAAACAGCGCTGGGAGTGCTACCAGAAAGCTCCCAGACATGCTGCCCAAGAGCGTCATGCGTTTGTCTCCTCGTGGCCGGTATCGCCTGTGGCCATCATTGCGGTGTTAGCGTGATGCGCAACGTATCGGAATAACTACCCGGAGCAAGGGGCTGTGCTGCCGCCTGCGGCGTCAGCGTCACGGCCACCGTACCGGTCGGCGTGCTGCTGCTTGTTGTTCCGATTGTACCAGCCTCTGCCGCGGTGGCCGTGGCGATAGTCGCGGTATTGAGTGTAGATGTGGCACCAGAAAACGTCGCCGAAGCGCTGTAGTTGATGATGTTCGTAAAGCCGATTGGCGCGGCTACGGTTCGCTTTACCCCGCCCCGCTGGGACGTTACTTGAAGATTTGTGAGTGAGTTGCAAACGATACTGGCATAAGAGCGCGAGATCGTCGCCGTATTCACGATCCCTGAGGTGCCGACAGGAATTGTGGCTGTATCGGCCGCCGGCGTCGCAACACCACCGATCGTACACGATAGAGACACTGTTCCAGTCACCGTGAAGGCGCGCGTGGCTAGGTCAGT
>JANNXL010000524.1:0-10392 GCA_031409575.1 Hyphomicrobium sp. | reverse complement strand
CGTTGCGATGCGTCTGATAGCTCGACTCACCCCAGCGATTGGCGACCTTTTCTTTGGTGGTGTTGCCGCACACGCTGTCGTGCCATCCGGCCGTGTCCTCCACGATGGAACAGAACACGCGGCCCATATCGGAATAAAGGCAATGCCCCTGCGTCAGCTTGAAGGTGTGCTGGCCCTTCAAGGTGTCGGGCATGTTGTAGCGCTCACACAGATCGAGCGGGTTGTAGAACAGCATTCCGACGTTTGCACCGCCCTCCACGTCGGTCAGGCGCAACCGGTTATGGCGGCGCATGACAAACGACCAGTGTTTGCCGCCTGGCAGCGTGTCGGAGTAAATCAGATCATTCATCACGACTCTCCTCTCTGGCGGGTGCGGACGCCGTTCAGCGGTTTGCCCGGGCCGTCCCGGATGAGAAAGCTGCCGCCACGGGCCGTCCCTGGCGGAAATCTGGCGATGGCTCGCACGCTCAGCACGGTTGAGCCTTTGACGCAGCACTACCGCGAGAAATTAGCGGACATTTACGGGGTGATTGAACTGTTCCCTCGATTGGTCACACCGCGACGGTGGACCGTGAGGGGCTTCGGCATCCTGATTGGCGAGCCTGCATAAGCGGGATATGGAGGCCTTCCGACCAAGAGCCGAAGCTCCACACGGTCCAGGTCTCCCGGGCTTTTATCCCGCCGTGGCTCCGCCGCGAATGCCGTGGCGGGAGTGCCTCTCTTGGACCAGCATCCGCGCATAAGCGTGCGAACCGGAACCCTAGAGGCATTATATCGTGTTGGTTTGCACAGCCTATGCCAATTCAGCGGCCACCGTAAAACATGGTGTTGCGTACCGTGCCCAAGAACTCCTGCCGCTATTTTAGGCGCACTGCGCGAACCATAAGCATGGCCCGAAACGGCGTGCTGAGGCACCCGGCGTGCGTCCCGGCACCGGCTTGCGTCTCGCGGCAAACTGCTGCAGCAGTGAGCGAACACTCACATCAAGTGATGAGACCTTGACCGGCCATTCGACTTCAGATCTCGATCTCAACATCCTCGTCATCGACGAAGATCCCGTGCGCCGTGCCATCCTAGAGGCCGGCCTGCGCGAGGCCGGGTTCACCAAAGTGACGATGCTCGGCAACACGATTGGACTTGTCGCACAAATCTATGCGCTTGATCCCGATGTGATCCTGGTCGATCTCGAAAACCCGAGCCGCGATGAGCTGGAGCAAATGTTCCAGGTTTCGCGCACGGTGCGGCGCCCGATCGCGATGTTCGTTGAAAAGAGCGACAAAGACACCATTGAAGCCGCGATAGACGCAGGCGTCTCAGCCTACATCGTCGACGGCCTGAAGAAAGAGCGCGTTCGGCCGATACTGGAAATGACCATTTCGCGTTTTCGCGCGTTTGACAGGCTGCGCTCTGAACTCGAAGAAACCAAGAGCGCGCTGAGGGATCGCAAGGTCATCGAGAAAGCCAAGGGCATCTTGATGAAAAGCCGCGGTCTGGATGAAGACGCCGCCTATGCCTTGTTGCGCAAAACCGCCATGACCCAGGGCAAGCGGCTGTCAGACGTGGCCGAGGGCCTGATCAGCGCCTTCGATCTGTTGAAGGAGTAGCCAAGCGCCATGAGTGCCAGCACGCCCAGCACCTCCAAGCTCGAAACTGAAATCCATGCCGGTTTCATCCCGCTGACCGACTGCGCGCCACTCGTCATGGTCAGCGAATTGGGGCTCGATCGCGCCGCCGGCTTCAAACTACATCTGCACCGCGAAGTGTCGTGGGCCAACATCCGCGACAAGGTCGATGTCGGCCTGTTTGATTGCGCTCATATGCTGGCTCCGTTGCCCTTAGCAGCCCAGCTGGGCATCGGGCGCGCCACCCAGGAACTCATCGCCCCTGTTGCGCTTAGCCTCAACGGCAATACGATTACCGTATCCACCCAACTGTTCAACGACATGACGGCAGCAGACCCGGGAGCTACAGCGCAAGGCGGAATGTCTGGTGCCAAAGCCCTGGCGGCCGTCGTAAAACAGAGAGCCGGAGAGGGTGCTCGCCCGCTCGCGTTTGGGATCGTGTTCCCGTTCTCTTGTCACAACTACGACCTGCGAGCCTGGCTTGCATCGGCTGGCGTTGATCCCGACAACGACGTCAATCTTGTTGTCATTCCTCCGCCGTTGATTTCCGAGAGCTTGAAAGCCGGGCGTGTCGAAGGGTTTTGCGCCGGTGAGCCATGGGGCAGCGTCGCCGTGGCCGATGGTTCAGGCGTCATCATCGCAACCAAAGCGCAGCTGTGGCGCAACAGCCCCGAGAAGGTCTTGGGCGTGCGGTCGCTATGGGCTGACAGGCACCCTGACCTCATGGACGAACTTGTGCGAGCGCTCGTGCAAGCCGGGCAGTGGCTGGATGAGCCGGGTAACCGTCTCGCGGCGGCCGGGATTTTGGCTGATCCGCGATACATCGGCGTTTCCAAAGAGCGTCTTGAGCCCGGACTTGCGTTGGAGTCCATTACGTTTCACGGCCACGGCGCAACGCGGCCCCGCTTGGCCCATGCCATCTGGATTTTAACGCAGATGATCCGCTGGGGCCAGGCGCGCGAGCCGTTTGACATCGCGCGCACTGCGGCAAGTGTCTACCGCGCGGACCTTTACGCGCGCGCCATGGCTGCCTCCGGCCCACCTGCTGTCGATACGGCCGAAGTACTGATGCCAGAGAACCCCGCTCGTTTCTTTGGCGGCGCGGAGTTCGATCCCGCCAATCCCTTGGCATCTCTCAGTGATCGTCGTTTGCGCGCTTCAGGCGTCGATGTGGGCCGCTTTAAGCAGCTGACACCCTAGTTCGCCTGCAAAACAATTCGGCAGGTTGCACGCTGCACTGCACAATTGATGCGCATGACATTTGCCTGCGACTCAAATTCAGATCGTCAATTCACTGTTTTTGTTATGTTTTTTTGATTACCTAAACTTGGCACACATCTTGAAGCACCTGACGTAACTCGTGCGACCGGCAAGATCGGTCTCGCATCCGGCTCAACGGTGAGCTGGCGCATTCAGGCAACGCTGCCTCGGCTTGCAAGCTCCGATTTCCGGGGCCGGCAAAACGATGCGGCGTTTTTTGTTTTTCGGGTCCTCGAAGGGCGGTGACCGGGGAACTCCAAGAGAATGGGCACTCGCGCGACCAGCGGTCCGCGAGCTTCAACTGAGGGAAGATCACATGGCAAAGCGTAACACCACGACGGGCAACGACGCGACGGAGACAGCGGTTTCGCGCCGGTCGTTGCTGAAGTACGCAAGTGCGGCTGCTGTTTTGGGTGCCATCAAGGCAACTTTCCCCGGCGGCGCCAACGTGGCGTGGGCAGCAGGGCCGGAAACAACCAAGGTCACGCTCGGCTATATCGCGCTCACCGACAGCGCGCCGTTGATCGTGGCCCAGGTGAAAGGGCTATTCGCTAAATACGGAATGCCGGACGTTGCCGTCAATAAACAGGCCTCGTGGGGCGCATTGCGCGACAACCTGGTTCTCGGCGGTGCTGCAAACGGAATTGACGGCGCACACATCCTGACGCCCATGCCCTACCTGATGACGACCGGCAAGGTCACCCAGAACAAGGTGCCGGTGCCGATGTACATCGTCTCGCGCCTCAACACGGGATGCCAAGGCATCTCGATCGCGATGGAATACAAGGACCAGAAAGTGGGTCTTGATTCCAAGCCGCTGAAGGCAGCACTCGAAGCCAAGAAAGCCTCCGGCAAAGACGTCAAAGCCGCCATGACATTCCCAGGTGGCACCCATGACCTGTGGCTGCGCTACTGGCTCGCCGCCGGCGGCATCGATCCCGACAAGGACATTCAAACCGTTGTTGTGCCACCGCCGCAGATGGTGGCCAATATGAAGGTCGGCAACATGGACGTGTTTTGTGTTGGCGAACCCTGGAACGCCCAGCTCGTCAACCAGGGCATCGGCTACACGGCCGTCACGACTGGCGAAATCTGGAATGATCATCCTGAAAAGGCGCTTGGCCTGCGCGCCGATTGGGTTGATGCGAACCCGAATGCCGCCAAGGCGCTCGTCATGGCCGTCATCGAAGCACAGTTGTGGTGCGACAAGCCTGAGAACAAAGACGAGATGGCCGCCATCGTTTCCGAGCGTCAGTGGTTTGGCGTTCCCGTTGCCGACATTATCGGCCGCATCAAGGGCGACATTGACTATGGCCTTGGCCGCACGGCCATGGGCACGGCGCTCGGCATGGGCTTCTTCAAGAACGGAGCATCGTTCCCCTACAAGAGCCACGACACCTGGTTCATGACTGAAGACATCCGCTGGGGCACGCTTGATGCCACGACTGACGTCAAGGCCTTGGTCGACAAGGTCAACCGGTCTGACATCTGGCGTGAAGCCGCCAAGGCCGTTGGTGTGACAGAAGCTGACATTCCCTCAACCGACACACGCGGACCCGAGACCTTCTTTGACGGCAAGGTCTTCGATGCCGCCGATACCACGGCCTATCTCAAATCGGTGGCCATCAAGCGCGTCAGTGTTTGACGCGCCGTTTGATTGACCCTCTGGACACCTTCACAGCGAGAGACACACGTCGATGAATGCACTCAACTTTTCAAATAGTTTGGCATTCGGCAAAGATCTGGTGGCGACGCCCGCAGGCAAGCTGCCAGCTCATGTGGCGGCCGCTGTGCAGGCTCCAGCGGTTACTGCACCGCAGGCAGTTGCGATCAAAGCAATGCCCGTTCCTAAAACGGCGGGAATTGCTCTCAGCCGGGTGAAGGACGGGCTGAGCAATTTGGCAGCAAACGTACTGCCGCCGCTCATAGTAATTGCGGTCCTGATGGTCATCTGGGAAATCGCAGCGTCGGGGCCCAAGTCTGGCTTGCCGCCGCCGTCGCGCATTTGGGCAGACGCCCAAGATCTCATCCTGCATCCATTTTACGTCACCGGCCCGCAGGATATTGGGCTCGGCTGGCGTGTGCTCACCAGTCTTCAGCGCGTCGCCATCGGCTTCTCACTGGCCGCGGTTGTGGGCACGCTAATGGGTGCACTCGTTGGTCAGAGCCAGCTCGCCATGCGAGGGCTTGATCCGCTCTTCCAAATCTTGCGCACAGTGCCGCCGCTCGCGTGGCTGCCGATTGCGCTCGCAGGCTTTCGCGACAGCAACCCGTCGGCCATCTTTGTGATTTTTATCACCGCCATTTGGCCGATCATCATCAACACCGCCGTCGGCATCCGCAACATCCCGCAGGACTATCGCAACGTGGCGAAAGTGCTGCGATTGAACCCGCTCGAATTTTTCGTGCGCATCATGATCCCATCGGCAGCGCCGTACATCTTTACCGGCTTGCGCATCGGTGTCGGCCTGTCGTGGCTCGCCATTGTCGCTGCCGAGATGCTGACCGGGGGCGTCGGCATCGGCTTTTTCATCTGGGATGCGTGGAACTCGTCACGCCTCTCCGACATCGTGGTCGCGCTCCTCTACATCGGGCTCGTTGGTTTTGCCCTCGATCGTCTCGTGGCCTTTGCCGGCCGTATCGCAACGCGTGGCACTCAAGCTGCCTAAGGAGACCACCACATGATCGCCCCCGTTGAACCCAAACTGCACACGACGGCCAAAGCGCTGCTGCCCGGCCGCAGTTTCTTGAAGCTCGACCACGTCGACAAAACCTTCACTCGCGGCGCCGCCGTGACAGAAGTTTTGAAGGACGTGTGCCTGACGATTGACGAAGGTGAGTTTGTTTCGATCATCGGCCACTCGGGTTGCGGCAAGTCGACCATGCTCAATCTGATTGCGGGCTTGACACCCGTCACGAGTGGCGTGGTCTTTCTCGAAGACCGCGAAGTGCGAGACCCCGGCCCCGACCGCGCCGTGGTGTTCCAGAACCATTCGCTGCTGCCGTGGCTCACCGTGTACGACAACGTGCGTATCGCTGTTGACAAGGTCTTTGGTGCCGTCCGCACAAAGGCCGAGCGTCACGACTGGACCATGCACAACCTCGATCTCGTGCAAATGGGTCATGCAGCGCAAAAGCGGCCCGCGGAAATCTCCGGCGGCATGAAGCAGCGCGTTGGCATTGCACGGGCCTTGGCCATGGAACCCAAAGTGCTGCTGATGGACGAGCCCTTCGGCGCACTCGATGCGCTGACACGCGCGCACCTGCAAGACTCAGTCATGGACATCCACGCGCGCCTCGGCAGCACGGCGATCATGATCACGCATGATGTCGACGAGGCCGTGCTCTTGTCGGACCGCATCGTGATGATGACCAATGGCCCTGCCGCCTGCATCGGCGACGTGCTGAAAATCGATCTGCCGCGTCCGCGCAAGCGTCTGGATCTTGTCTCCGATCCCACGTACATCCGCGCCCGCGAAGCCGTGCTCCGCTTCCTGTACGAGCGCCACAGCTACGTCGAGGCCGCGTGACATCAGAGCTTGCACATATGGCTGAGCCCCTCGTCATTGTCGGCAATGGCATGGCCGCGCAGCGATTGGTCAAAGAAGTGACCAGCCGCGCGCCTGGCCGCTTTCGCATCACGGTGGTGGGTGAGGAACCGGGCCTCGCTTACAATCGCGTGCTGTTGTCATCTCTGCTGGCCGGCGATGTCAGCGATGACGACGTGGAGTTGGAACCGCGCGCCTGGTGGGATGCGCATGGTATCGACGTCATCACGGACAAGCGTGTCACCGAAATCGATACGCGCGGCCGTTTTGTTCGCTTGCGCGGTGGCGCGAAGGTGCCTTTTGGAAGGCTTGTCCTTGCTACTGGATCGGCGGCCATCCGGCTGCCGATTCCAGGCGCCGGCTTGCGGGGCGTTTTAACCTTCCGTGACAAGAACGATGTCAGCGAGCTTATTGAGCAAGCCAAGGGCGAAACAAAAGCCGTCGTCATCGGCGGCGGCTTGCTCGGACTCGAAGCGGCCTATGGCTTGAAGAAGCTTGGTGCGCACGTCACGCTGGTGCACTTGATGGACCGCTTGATGGAGCGCCAGCTCGATGGCCCAGCGGCTGCCATGCTCAAAGCAGCCCTTGAACAGCGCGGCATCGAAGTGGTGCTGAACGCCGAAAGCTCTGCCATTCAGGGCCGTAAAAAAGCCGGTGGCCTGCGCTTGAAAGACGGCCGCACCATTGATGCCGGCATGGTGGTCATGGCTGTCGGCATCAAGCCCAATGCGTCGCTCGCTCGCCTGTCAGACATCGCGGTCAATCGTGGCGTCGTCGTCGATGATCACATGGAAACAAACGTCCCGGGCATCTATGCCATCGGCGAATGTGCCGAGCATCGCGGGGTCTGTTACGGCCTCGTTGAACCGGCATATGATCAGGCCCGTGTGCTGGCGCAGCACTTGAACGGCGATTCCGCGCTATACCCGGGGTCGCTGCTGGCTACCAATCTCAAGGTATCGGGTATCGGCGTGTTTTCGGCCGGTGACTTTATGGGGGCTCCCGGCACGCAGTCGATCGTGCTGCGCGATCCGCAGCGCGGAGCCTATCGAAAGCTCGTCGTCTCGGGCGAGACGCTGGCCGGTGCCGTACTCGTTGGCGATACGCATGACGCGCTTTGGTATCTCGAACTAATCCGCTCGGGCACGCCTATCGCCGCCATACGGGACGGACTTATTTTTGGCCGTTCCTTCTGCGAGCCGCCCATGATCGCCCCCGCTGCACCGCGTTGCATGCCCGTGCATGCAGCCGCTGCTTAGGGGGAGCCAGCATGACCGCTGAATTTTCCACAGAGCAAAAACGCTACCTCGAAGGCCTCGTCTCGGGCATTCAGGTCAGCCGTGCCGCGCAGGGTTTGAAGCCGCTTGGGACCGGCGGCGCCAATGGTGTGGCAAGTGTTCCTACAGGACCTGACGCCATTCACTTTAAGGCCCAGGATCGCACCAAGGCCGAGGGCAAGAAGCTCGTTGATCAGGAAAACTGGAAGCGCGATGAGCATCCCTTCGACGCCTATCCGCGTTTGCGGGCGCAGGCCGCCGAAGGCGTCTTTCCCAAGCCGCCCGACAATTTCCGCTGGCGCTATCACGGGCTGTTCTATGTGGCGCCCGCCCAGAACAGCTATATGTGCCGCCTGCGCATCGCCAACGGCATATTGAGCCATTGGCAGTTTGAGGCTGTCGCCAGTATTTCCGAGCGGTTCGGCGGAAGCTTCACGCACGTCACCACGCGCGCCAACCTGCAAATTCGCGACATCGGCGCTGAGAACGCCGTGAATGTTGTCGAGGCTGTACAAGACGCCGGCCTGACGGCACGCGGGGCAGGCGCTGATAACATCCGCAATGTCACCGGCAGCCCGACGGCTGGTATTGATGATCAAGAACTGCTCGATACCCGCCCCTTCGCCCGCGAGTGGCACCATCACATTCTCAATGACCGCTCGCTGTACGGCTTGCCGCGCAAGTTCAACGTCGCCTTCGACGGCGGCGGAAAAGTAGCCGCGCTCGAAGAAACCAACGACATCGGCTTTCAAGCCGTCGAAACACTGGACGGCGCCGGCATTGAACCTGGCGTCTACTTCCGTCTCGTACTCGGTGGCATTACCGGCCACAAGGATCTGGCACGGGATACTGGCGTTGTGTTGGCGCTTCGTGATGCCACCCCTGTGGCGGACGCTATCGTCCGCGTGTTCATCGAACACGGCGATCGCACAAATCGTAACAAGTCGCGCTTGAAATACGTGCTCGATGCCTGGGGCTTCGAAAAGTTCCTCACCGCCGTCGAGGACAAGCTCGGCCGCAAGCTGACACGGGTCGGCCCGGCGTTTGTCAAACCGCGACCAGCTTCGGACCGTCTGGCGCACTTGGGCGTGCACGCGCAGAAGCAAACCGGCTTGAATTGGATCGGCGTTGTTGTGCCCGTCGGACGGTTAACTTGCGAACAAATGCGCGGGCTCTCTGCGATCTCGCGCGCACTGGGCGATGGCGATATCCGTCTTACAGTGTGGCAGAACTTGCTGATCTCCGGCGTGACCGATGCGAACGTGCCAGCTGCCGTTTCTGCCATCGACGCGCTTGGGCTGTCCACAAAGCCAACCGCCATTCGCGCCGGGCTTGTCGCCTGCACTGGCAGCTCAGGCTGCAAATTTGCCGCGGCCAACACCAAGGATACCGCCGAGCTGATCGCGCGCCACGTCGAAGCAACGCTCACGCTCGACAGTCCCGTCAACATTCATCTCACCGGCTGCCACCACTCGTGCGCCCAGCACTATGTCGGCGACATCGGCCTCATCGGCGCGCGCGTTCCGGTAGGCGATGACGGCGATACGGTGGACGGTTTCCATATCGTTGTAGGCGGCGGCACGGGCGCCAACGCCAAAATCGGGGAAGAATTGCTGCGTGACATTAAGACTGAGGATTGCCCAGCCACCGTCGTGAAAATTCTCACCACGTATCTCCGCCACCGCAGCAGCGAAGCGGAGGAGTTCCAAGCCTTCACCGCACGCCACGGCGTCAGCGGCCTCACCGCCTTGATGGAGACGAACCCGCAATGACCGACCAGTCTCCGGTCGCGGCAAGCGCGATCATTCCAGAGTCAGCACCGTTTTCTCCAGACCAGCGCGCTTGGTTGAATGGCTTCTTCGCCGGTCTGATGTCACTTGATGCTGGCTCCAAGCCCGCCACGGCTTCTGATATCGCGTCAGCGGGTGGCGGCATGGCAGCGCGCGCCGCCTCCGCCGATGGCGACGATGGCGCTGCCCCTTGGCACGACCCGGCGATGCCCATCGATGAGCGCATGACGCTTGCGAACGGCCGTCCGCTACGCCGGAAAATGATGGCCGCCATGGCGCAGCAGGATTGCGGCCAGTGCGGCTACAATTGCGAGGACTACGCCAACGCAATCACGGAGCAGGCTGAACCGCGCTTGAACCTGTGCGTGCCCGGCGGCAAGGCAACAGCCCGGATGCTGAAGGTTCTCGTCGAAGATATGGGCGGCGGCGTCATCGATCCGGAAGCGGTCGCGGCAAAGCCGGTTGCTCCGCCCAAATCGCAGGACTCGCGTCCCGGCCGGTCGCGCGAGAACCCGGCTTCTGCCGCACTTTCCGAGCGCTATCGGCTGAACGGAGAGGGCTCGGAAAAAGTCACCAATCATATTGAGATCGATCTATCGGCGAGTGGTCTGGATTACGAGCCCGGAGACAGCCTCGGTGTCGTGGCGCGCAACGAAGATGCGCTCGCCGATCAGATTATCTCTGCCATTTCCGCGCCGCCGGATTTTCCCATTGCTGGCCGTACCCTGCGTGAGGCGCTCATAGAAGGCTCGTCGCTGACGCCGGCACCCGATGCGCTGTTCCAACTGATTTCATACCTTACCGGGGGAGAGCGCAAGAAGAAGGCCCTCGCACTTGCTAAGGGCGAAGATCCCGATGGCGATGCCGCCACGCTCGACGTGCTTGCCGCACTTGA
>JANNXL010000523.1:0-4070 GCA_031409575.1 Hyphomicrobium sp. | reverse complement strand
CGGGTTGGAGAAGTACTGCAGGCCCGGATCTTGAAGTTCAAGCCGCATACCGACCGACAACGCTCCGCCGATGACACCTGAGATCATCGCAAACAGAAGGTACATCGTGCCGATGTCTTTATGGTTCGTTGATAAGAACCAGCGCGTGAAGAAAGGTGGTGCGTGGTTGTGATCGTCGTGAGCTGCGTATGCAGGGCTGCCCATGGTCTCAATGCCTTTGTTCGAGAATTGTGGTGGTCATCACGGCCAAGAGCGGGCACCGCCCGCTCCGCCGTCGTGGAAAGTTATTTTGAAGCGTCTGCGACCGGTGTCGCCGTTTCAACGCCATCTTGGATGGCTGCAACCTTATCGAGAATGGCCTTCGCCTTTTCCTTGTCCTTGGACTTCATGGCGCCCGACCACTCTGCAAACACTGCTTCACTCACGACGCGCACCGAGATCGGCATGAACGCGTGGTTGAGACCGCACAGTTCCGAGCACTGGCCGTAGTAGACGCCTTCAACTTCGGGGCGGAACCACGTGGATGTTACGCGGCCAGGTACAGCGTCAACCTTCGAGCCGAAAGACGGAATGGTCCAGTTATGTATCACGTCATTCGATGTCACGAGCATGTGCGTGACCTTGTTGACGGGAACCACAATGGCGTTGTCAACAGCGAGCAGGCGCGGCTGCTTTTTGGCAAACCAAAGCGGTTGCGCGTCGTCGTAGAGGCGCTGTGAGAGCTCAAGCGGCGACAAATCTTTGTAGCGCTTGCCGTACTCGGCGTTCACGGCCTTCGTGACTTCCTTGGTCACTTCCTTGGGATCTTTGTTAGTGGCCGTCTGCTCGATCGTCGGGCGCAGATCGGCGGCCATCTTCGTTTTGATGACGCTTTCATCGGATATGTAATTGGACGTAATCGTGAAGCCGCCGAGGTCGGGATACTGGTGTTCCCAGAACCACGCATTGCCAGTGGCTTTGATCGTCAGATCAGGCTTGGGATATGTGTACTGCAACATCAGCAGCTTGAACGACGGGATGGCCATCATCACGAGAATGAAAATCGGCACCACGGTCCACGCCACTTCGAGAAACGTGTTGTGAGTGGTCGCCGTTGGGGTCGGATTCGACTTTTCGTTGAACTTCCAAACCACAATGATCATCAGAAGTAGAACGAATATTGCGATGGCGATAATCACGATGTTCGTCAGGTCGTAGAATGAGTGAATCTCGCGCATCACTTCCGTGACCGGGGCCTGAAGGCCAATCTGGCCTTCCACAGGGTGCCCAGGAGCCGACTCAGCTAGGGCTCCGCCTGCAAGACTACCAAGGCCGAGCGCTAGGGCCGCCAGCGGCATCGCCCTCAACAACCATTTCAACATCAATCCGCTCCCGATCTCCGCCCGGCGCTTTGCTCAGGCCGGTTTGTTTTAGTTGTTATGCATCTGGCTGTAAATTCAGCACCTGTCACCGCCTATGTGAGGCTACGTTGTCTCATCCACAGGGTGATCATCGCCCGCCCCAAGGCCCCTGAGTAGGCCGCTGTTGGCTGGGGCATCGCGCCAACGGCACGACGCTCCGCACCAGAGCACTCCTGGGCTTGCAGCTAGATACAAAACAATTTGTTCGGCTCTTCCCGCCTTATTCTCATCACAACCGTCATTCCTCGACCGAGTCAAGTTCAATGAGGTAAAACGCGGCGTTCGTCAGGGGTTTCGCGCGCCTTTGACACAGCAGCATTGCTGTTGGCAGTCAACTTGTTCGCCGGCGTCAGGCACGGGCTCACTTGACGCTTTGTCGCATTACGACTCACGTCCCAATTCGGCCGCGATCCTCCCCGATGCGCGGTGCTATGACTGCAACTCTGCGGGCTGCGATCGGCGCGCGTGAGCGGTATAACGGGGCTCCAGACAAAAGGCGGCTTTGAGACGGATGTTTTTAGGAAGTTTTGATTGGCCGCGCCGGCGCACTTCCAGCGGGTCAGCAAGAGCCATTCATGCTGGTGTGGCAGCGGCAGTGCTCGCGCTTTCAGCCGCGGCGGGCATCACTGAGGGGCTCGCCGAGGAAACAACGCCCGACCCGCCGCCAGCGACGGACCCGGCCGATGGCGTTGTCCGCGGCCAGCATGGAGACTGGCAGATCGTCTGCAAGCCGCCACCGGCGGGAGCCAAAAACGAAGTCTGCGCGATGGTGCAGAGCGTCACCGCAGAAGATCGCAGCAACGTCGGGCTCACCATTTACTTCCAGCGGTTCTCAAATGGCACGCAGGTGCTGCGCGTGTTCGCGCCGCTGGGCGTGCTGTTGCCGCCGGGTGTAGGCTTGAAGATCGACGATGCTGATGTGGGACATGCGCCGTTTCACAGGTGCCAGTCGTTTGCGTGTTATGCGCAAGTGACGGTCGACGACAAGCTGCTCGGCCAGTTGTCGACGGGCAAAACGGCGATCTTCATTATATTTCAAACCGAAGAAGCCGGTATCGGCATCCCAATTTCGCTGGCAGGTTTTCCTGACGCAGTCGCCGGGCTCAACCAGTAGTGCCGCCGCTTAACTAGTGGGCGGCTGATTGCGGTTCAGCGATCAAGCGGCCCCAGCTGGCGTTATACGGATGTACCGGCACGCCTGAGTTGCTCGCTTTGCCTGGTGCGGCGGCACCCTTTTCCAGGGGACGCCCCTCATTCGACCAGCGGAAAATGCCGCCGCGCAAATTGTTCACGGAGGCCGCGCCTTGGCTCATTAAAAGTGGTGCCGCTTTGCTGGCGAGCCGCGAACTTCTCATGCCGACAGAACAATAAAACACCACCGTCTTGCCATTGGCGGTTTCTGCGACGCTTGCGGCAAACGCTGCCGGATCAGAATTTGGAGCCACGCGCTGGGCCCCGCTCAAATGGCTGACAGCGTATTCGGCTTCTTCGCGCACATCGAAAATCACTACGGGCTTGCCTTCGCTCACCATCGCGGCGAGCGCATCTGGCGCCATGTGCGTCAACATGGGAAATTCGGATGCGACTTTGGCCTCCACTGCCGCCAGATCTGCCTGGGCGTCTGCCCAGGCTGAAGGGGCCGGCATAATTGTTATTAATGCAGCAACCCAAATGGCAGCGCTGAAGTGCGAACATCTGTGACGCCGCGCGATTTCAGTCATCAGAGGTCCCATTTGCTTTTACCTTCGTGGTGCAACGCCGGTCAGGCGAACTCCCGTTCCCTGAGGTCTGACTGCACCGAAGACCGGGGCGGAATTTTGTGTGCCGGAATTGTAATGTAGTCGCGTGCACGCGGCAGGTCTTCCGGGATTTTTTCGAACTCTGGCTCTGCGGGATGCGGTGCACCCCACGACGCCAGAATGCGTCGCGACGTCTCATCATATTCTTTGGCAGCCGTATCCCAGAACTGCATTTGCTCGCGCAGCAGATCCTGTGGCGTGCGGCACTGCATCACTTGCGAAGGGATATCAAGAAGTGCCTGAGCGCGGCGGTTCAAGAATCCGAACCATTCCGAGTGTGCCCACGCCACGCCCTTGAAAGGCGACAGCGCCTGGGATGTGCTGTCGAGGGCGGAAAAATAAGTCAGAAACATTGCGTTGGCTGGCGAATTGCCAAGTTTTACCAACTCTGCCGGATTGGAACCTGATTGAAGCATCATGGGACCACATCTCCTCAAAAACGCATGACACGAACGAAGGCTCGCGCGGCGGATGTTATTTTGCCCACTCATACGCCGTGCGAATGCGCGCAGATTTGGGTGCAATTAACCAACTTCTCAAGTGAACTTTTGTGGAAAAGGCACAATTTTTGAGCACAACCCGTGTGCGCTGCAGCGAGTATAAGTCTCGCTGCGGACTGAATAATTAGTGCGCAGAACGCATTGCAGAGATTCGTTCTCACCCGCTCTGAATACACGCCTAGATTGCAATGACGACGCCGGACTGACTTCTGACTGCATTTGGTTTTCGCTTTTTAACCAAGATTGACGGGTGCGCCTGCTGATTTGATTTTGAGCATAACGGGCGTATTTCCAAAGTCAGTTGCGGGTGTTGCGTGCTTTCTCGGGTCGCAGGCGTGGCGCGGGCGCCGGCGATCTTCACCGGCGCGGCC
>JANNXL010000522.1:0-2215 GCA_031409575.1 Hyphomicrobium sp. | reverse complement strand
GCAGTTGCCGTATCGACTTTCGGAGCCATCCTGGATCCTCCTTCGAATTCGTGAACGGTCGCGCATCTCTCATACCGCAGTGTCATCATGGTACGCCGATTTGCGTAAATGCCTCATTTAAAATCAGAGATTGCCTATATTATTGGCATGCATGTTTTTGCATCTTTGATTAGCATTTGGCCATCGTACAACGCTTGGGGAGTCCATGCGTTCCACGAACCCGGGGCGGGTCCGGGTTTTTCAATTGGACCCAGATCTCAAAGAGGAAGCGGAATGGCGGCGGTGTGCGCGATGCTGACGGTAGCCGCGACTTCCGCACGACGGATGGCATGTTCACAACACCTGACCGCATCACTTTCGATCGAAGACCACACCGCAGATTTCGTAGCCGCCGTTTGCCTCAGCCATGCTGGACGTCGGTCCCGGCATCTGAAGAGACGTGGCATTTCGACTGCACGCAGCACAGCAGCTCATTCAACCAAACACGCGCATAAATAAGGAGTGACCCTTCATGACGAAGTACAAGCTGGAATACATATGGCTCGATGGCTACACGCCGGTGCCGAACTTGCGCGGCAAGACGCAAATCAAAGAGTACAGCGCGTTTCCAGACCTTGCCGAGCTTCCGCTTTGGGGCTTCGATGGCAGCTCCACCATGCAGGCGGAAGGCAGAAGTTCGGACTGCGTTCTGAAGCCGGTCCGCATTGTTCCCGATAGCGAACGCAAGGACGGCGCGATCGTCCTGTGCGAAGTCATGATGCCGGACGGAGTGACACCGCACGCCTCCAACAAGCGCGCTACAATTCTCGATGATACAGGTGCATGGTTCGGGTTCGAGCAAGAATACTTCTTTTACAAAAACGGCCGTCCGCTTGGATTCCCCGATGCAGGCTACCCCGCACCTCAGGGCCCCTACTACACGGGCGTCGGCTACAGCAAAGTTGGTGATGTTGCCCGCAAGATCGTCGAGGAGCATCTGGACATCTGTCTGGCAGCCGGCATCAACCACGAAGGCATCAACGCCGAAGTGGCCAAGGGTCAGTGGGAATTCCAGATCTTCGGCAAGGGCTCCAAAAAAGCTGCCGACGAAATGTGGATCGCGCGCTACTTCATGGAGCGCCTCACCGAAAAATACGGCATCGATATCGAGTATCACTGCAAACCGCTTGGCGACACAGACTGGAACGGTTCAGGCATGCACGCCAACTTCTCTACGACCTATTTGCGCGAAGTGGGTGGCAAAGAGTACTTCGAGAAGCTGATGGCGGCATTCGAGAGCAACATCGACGACCACATCTCTGTCTACGGTCCGGACAACCATATGCGTCTGACCGGCAAGCACGAGACTGCGCCGTGGAACAAGTTCAGCTATGGCGTTGCTGACCGCGGCGCATCGATCCGCGTACCGCACAGCTTTGCGAAGAACGGCTACAAGGGGTACCTGGAAGATCGCCGCCCGAATTCGCAGGGCGACCCCTACCAGATTGCCTCGCAAATCCTAAAGACGATCGCTTCCGTGCCGCTCACAGCCAGCACGGCTGTTTCGGCCGCAGCGTAGACACACCAAACGGCGGCAGCTGCCAAGGTTGCCGCCGATTTCTTAATTTCCCAAAGTTGACGGTTCAGCCAGCGGCTCGCGCCGCAAAGCCCACATTCCGCCGCAAGGCTGGCCTCAGGCAGCCATCAATCCAGCGCCATTCCGCCGTGTCACGCTTTTACAAAACACCTCTCTGTTTGAGAGAGGAGTTTTTCCGCCATGACAAAACACACTCCGTTTTTCGCCGTGTTTGCGCTTCTGCCCGCCGTTTTATTCCCAATCACTGCACAGGCCGCACAGGTAAAGCTTGAAGCCGACCTCGGCCAAAGCACGCTGGCTGCCAAATCGCCGGGAAGTGTGTACCTCCGCCTGTCCTTGAAATCGCTCACGTCGGCAAAGAAGGAACACCGCACCCCGTTAAACGTCGCCCTGGTCATCGACCGGTCGGGCAGCATGTCCGGCGACCGTATCGTGGCCGCGCGCGAAGCAGCCAACGTGGCGCTGGAGCGATTGTCCGCAGACGATGTCGTGTCACTCGTCTCCTACAATCACAAAGTCGATGTGCTGCACCCGGCAGCACGGCTTGGCTGTTCACAAGAGAGCCTGAAGCGGGCCATTGAACAATTGAAGCCAGACGGCACGACAGCGCTTTACGCAGGGGTCAAAGAAGGCGGCCAG
>JANNXL010000521.1:0-3221 GCA_031409575.1 Hyphomicrobium sp. | reverse complement strand
GCCGAGTCGCGACAACTGGGTGTCCTGGTAAGAAAACAGCCGCCCTTGCAGTAGGGGATCTTCCGAAACATCAATTCCAGGCGGCATGTTGGTCGGCAGGAACGCAACCTGCTCTGTCTCAGCGAAGAAGTTATCAGGGTTGCGGTCGAGAATGAGACGGCCGACGAAGCGTATGGGAACAAGTTCTTCTGGGATCAACTTAGTTGCGTCCAGGATGTCGAACGGCAGCGCGTCAGCCTGCTTTTGGCTGAGGAGCTGTACTCCAAAGTCCCATTCGGGAAAATTGCCGCTATCGATGGCTTCATAAAGATCCCGGCGATGGTAATCGGGATCTGCGCCTGCGATTTTCACCGCTTCGTCCCAGCAGGTAGACTGCGTGCCGAGTTTCGGCCGCCAGTGGAACTTGACGAATGTCGCTTCGCCCTTTTGGTTGACCAAGCGGAACGTATTTACGCCAAATCCTTCGATCATCCGCAACGACCGGGGGATAGCGCGGTCCGACATCGCCCACATGATCATGTGTGTGGATTCTGGCATGAGCCCGATGAAATCCCAAAACGTGTCATGCGCGCTTGCGGCTTGCGGATACCCCTTGTTTGCCTCCATCTTCACGGCATGGATGAGATCAGGAAACTTAATTGCATCTTGTATGAAGAAAACCGGCATGTTGTTGCCGACTAAATCCCAGTTGCCTTCCTTAGTGTAAAACTTTACGGCGAAGCCGCGCACATCCCTAGGTGTGTCAACAGAGCCTGCGCCGCCTGCGACCGTCGAAAATCGGGTAAAGACCTCTGTCTTTTCACCGACCTCGGTCAAAATCTTCGCGCTAGTAAATTTGGACAGGGATTCGGTGAGCTCGAAGTAGCCGTGTGCGCCGGAACCCCGCGCATGCACGATCCGTTCAGGAATACGCTCATGGTCGAAATGATGAATTTTTTCGCGAAGGATCATGTCCTCTAGGAGTGATGGTCCGCGGGCGCCTCCCTTCAATGAATTCTGATTGTCGCTGACCGGAACGCCATGATTGGTCGTCAACCGGCCGTTGCCAGATACGCCTTGATGTAACTCACCGCCAATGCCGGTTTCAGTTTTCGATGGCGTGTCGCCGACTAAAGAGGGTTTTCGTTTTGCCATTTGAGATGATCCATCGGACGGATTTGTTTGAGTAGATGGCGTCGAACTCGCCGGCCGACATACGGAAAGGCAGGCGTCGCGGCCGCTCGCGGTAACTGATATGAACGCATCAGCTGCGCAGTGGATTGGTGCGATGCTCGGAGAGTGTCTTGAACTGCTGCGATCCTAAGCCTTGGCGAACATTTTGGCTGGTTGGCAGGTGGAGCGGACGATGTATTGGTTGGGATGCGTTTGAGACCATTTCGCACCTTCCACTTGAGTTGCGATTAAGCAGGCAATGATGTGCGCGTCAGGCTGCAAGGGCAGAGGTGAAAGTTCGCGACATTTCGCCCCTTCAACGAGTGAGCAGACGACAAACACAATCTCCAGCATGACACAAACCTCTCTGGCTTCACACTCTGTGTGAGTTTTGTCATTCAATATTTGTTCGAAGGATCATTCGGGTTCAACACCTTGATCGTTGCATCGCGGTTGGACCTTTTCCGCAGGAACATGACGAATGCGACGACCAGGATAACCAGGGCGCTACCGAGCGTGAAAAACATGAGTGAAGGAACGGGTGCCGCTGTTCCGTCTACAACGGGAGGTGTTTGCGCTGCTGCCGTAGAGACATAAAGTGTTGCTGTCGCAATTAGTGGGGCAAGGATTGCAATAGGATTCATTGTTTGGTCTCCACTTCAAGTTCGATGAAGAAATAACGATCGAATTCAGCAATCGTTCCCATCGCTCGTATTGCAAATCGTGGCCGCTGCATCTGGAGAAACGGGGACTGAGGTTTTCAAATGAAAAGAGGGCCCGAATGGACCCTCGTGCCTCGGTTCCTTCAGTGGTCTTTTTCTGGAAAAGGTGCTGGCGTATCTTGCTCGGCTGGATTGGGGTCGCTTGGATCGGGTGTTGGCTCGCGCACATAGGGCAACCGGCCCGGGTCACTATATGGTTCACGAATTGGCTTTACGGTGTTGGTTTCATCGCCTTCATCAACGTCTCGATCGTCGTCTTCCGTTTCGCGGTCGTTCTGGGGTACTACGTTCCGCGGCGGAGTGATGTCATCATCGCGGTCATCCAGATCTGTTTCAGGCGGAGATTTGTCTCGTTGTGTCATCGCTTTGGCTCCTGATGGAAAATTCCGGATATGCCGGTGGTCAGATAACCGTGTCACTTCGTGATGGTTCCGAGATTGGAGCAATGCACAAGACGATGCGGCCGTTGCGCCTTTGCAATGCAGTGATCGATCGTTAGCGGAACGCCGCTCATCCCGGCTTTTGAAGAGGAGCCATTCCAATGGGTGGCAGGGGGTTCTTGCCAAAATCCCAAAAGAACCAGACCAAAAGCGAACAAATGGCTTCGTAAGTCTGAGGTCAATCGTGACAGGTCTTCCGGCAAGAAAACGGCTTCAGCCTAACGTGGATTAGTGCAGATGGATCATACTCAAGCGAAGTTTTGACCCTGAAAGCGCGTCACTGCGAGCATTGGTGTTGGAAGCTTCGCCCTTTACAGCGCATGCCTTGCGCTCGAATTGCGCGCCGCGCCGGGAGATCTCCTTGGAAACCAACACCCTGACTGGACGATCAATACTCATCGTCGACGCCGGGCTTATTCTGGCATTTGACGTGGCACAGACGTTTGAAGCGTTGGGCGCAGAGGTTTGCGTTGCATCAAATTTTGCAGATGCCGTGCGGCGTGTTGAATTCGGCCCGCTATCTGCCGACATCCTCGACTCTAGTTTGCGTGGCGATGATGCCGTCCGGCTATGTGGAAAACTGATCGATCGCGGCGTGGCCATTGTTCATCACACGGCGAACCCAATGCATGGAAAATTTAATAAGTGGGGCTTCGTCGTGCATAAGCCGTGCGCCCCTGAGATTTTAAACTTTACGACTTCAATTTTGTTGAGGGCGAGTGACGAAATGCAGCATGACATCACGGCTGTCGAGGGCTTCTCTGCCTTGGACCCGGAAATGCTTAGCGAAGTCCAGTCGGCATTTGACACGGCGTGGGACGCGATTGCTGGAACTGTGGCGGTTGAGGACGCAACCGAGACCCGTTTGCAGCTGGCAAAAATTTTACTCAAGCTCATACGCGACGAC
>JANNXL010000520.1:0-5999 GCA_031409575.1 Hyphomicrobium sp. | reverse complement strand
AGATTGACGACGGTCTCAAACATCTCAATCGGCGCGGGGTCCGTCGCGGTTTGCGCGCGGCCGGCCTTGCCGAAGACCGAGGCGACTTCGGGGAAGGTCCGTATGATGCGGTCCTGCGTCTGCAAAAGCTCCGCAGATTTCGTTACCGACAATCCCGGCAGGGTGGTCGGCATGTAGAGCAGCGTGCCTTCATTGAGGTTTGGCATGAACTCGCTGCCCACTTGGGTGACCGGCCACACTGAGCCCGCAAGGATGATGGCAGCGCCGGCAATGGTTAGGGTTTTGGCTTTCAGTACCCACCGGATAACCGGGCGGTAAATAGCAATCAACGCCCGGTTGAGCGGGTTCTTCGCTTCGGGAATGATCCGGCCGCGCACGAAGATCATCATCAGGGCCGGCACCAGCGTGACCGACAGGATGGCCGCCGCCGCCATGGCAAACGTCTTGGTGAACGCTAGCGGTCCAAACAGGCGGCCCTCTTGCGATTCAAGCGTAAAGATCGGCAGAAACGATACTGTGATAATCAATAGGGAAAAGAACAGCGCAGGCCCCACTTCGGCTGCGGCTTCAATGAGCACTTCGGTGCGCGGTTTTCCGGGAGCAGCCCGCTCCAGATGCTTATGGGCATTCTCGATCATGACAATGGCCGCGTCGATCATGGCACCGATGGCGATTGCTATGCCGCCCAAGCTCATGATGTTGGAACCGATGCCGAGCAGCTTCATTGCCAGGAACGACATGAGCACGCCGACCGGCAGCATGATGATAGCCACGAGCGCACTGCGCACGTGCAGGAGAAACACGATACAAACCAGCGCCACCACGATGCTCTCTTCAATGAGCGTCGTCTTCAAGGTTGCGATAGCGCGATGGATGAGCTCGGACCGGTCATAAACCGGCACAATCTCAGTCCCCTCCGGCAATGAAGGTGTAATCTCGGACAGCCGGGCTTTGACGTTTTCGATGACGGTCAGTGCATTGGCACCAGACCGCTGCACGGCGATTCCACTCGCCACTTCGCCCTCGCCATTGAGTTCCGTGATGCCGCGCCGCTCATCGCCCGTCAGTTCGACGCGTGCCACGTCTTTAAGCAAAACGGGTGTGCCGCCGTCAGATTTGAGAACGATGCGCTCAAGGTCATCAACGCCTTTAAGATAGCCGCGGCCGCGCACCATGAATTCATGTTCTGCAAGTTCAATGGTGCGTCCGCCAACATCCATGTTGCTGCCACGAATGACATCGCGAATTTTGGCAAGCGGAATGTCAAGTGCACGCAGCCGGCTGGGATCGATCACAACGCTGTATTGCTTTACGAACCCGCCCACGCTGGCGATTTCCGCGACCCCTTCGGCTTTCGATAGGCCGAAGCGGATTTCCCAATCTTGCAGTGAGCGCAAGGCGGCCAATGATTTGTTTTTTCCGAGAATTGCATATTGATAAATCCAGCCTACACCGCTGGCGTCGGGGCCGAGTGTTGGCGTTACGCCCGCTGGCAGTTTCTTGGCAGCTGCATTGAGATATTCGAGCACCCGTGACCGTGCCCAGTAGATGTCAGTGCCATCTTCGAAAATCACATAAACGAACGACACGCCAAAGAACGAGAACCCGCGCACCACTTTGGACCGGGGAACCGTGAGCATCGATGTGGTGAGCGGGTAGGTAACCTGATCTTCCACCACTTGCGGTGCCTGACCTGGAACCTCGGTATAGACGATGACCTGCGTGTCAGAAAGATCGGGAATGGCATCGAGCGGCAACGTGCGCACGGCCCACACGCCCGCCACAACTGCAAACGCGGTTGCGAGCAGCACCAGCACGAGGTTTCTGGCTGACCAAGCGATGAGGCGGGCGATCATTTGGCTGCCTCCGGTGCCGCTGGAGCCGTAAAGCTCTTGAGTGCAGCTTGGAGATTGCTTTCAGCGTCAATGAGGAAGTTACCGTTGATGACGGCCTTTTCGCCCTCGGCGATACCACTCACGACTTCGACAAAGCCATCGCCGCGGCGGCCGAGCTTTACATCGCGCGGGTCAAAGCGCCCTTCGCCCAAATCAATCAGCACTATTTGCCGGTTTCCGCTGTCGATTACGGCACTGGCCGGGACAGCAACAGCCGTCTCATTGGCTCCCGTAACAATCTCCACCTCGCCATACATATCAGGCAGCAGGGCCAGATCGGGATTAGGCAATTCAATTCGAACCCGGGCCGTGCGGGTTTCTTTCATCATATGCGGATAGACGACCGCCACCGTGCCGGAAAACGTGCGGCCCGGATAAGCGCGCGCCGTTACCGTGACCGCCTGACCAGTCCGCACATCTGCAACGTCGCCTTCCGACACTTCTGCCATCACCCAGACAACTGAATGGTCGGCGATGCGGAAAATCATGTCGCCAGGCTTGAACGCCTGACCGTCGACCACGTTGCGCTCAAGGAGAACGCCATCGCGGGGTGCGCGCAGCGTCACGGTGTCTGGCACACGCCGGTCGCGGCGTATGCGCTCGACAAACTCATCTGGCGCGCCGAGGTTGGCCAAGCGCCGGCGGGCACCGATGACACCTCCGGTTCTGATCTTACCGTTCAAGGGGCTCGACGTATCGTCAGTCTCGCGCCCGGCATTCTGCTCGATCAACAGCCGTGCACCCTGATCGAGAAGCTCCTGCCCGAACACTGTCGCCAAAGGATCGCCCTTTTTGACATGTGTGCCCGTCGTGGCGCTCCCGACGCTCTCAACATAGCCTTCGAAACGCGGCGCGATGACAGCGACGCGCTGCTCGTCAAGGGCCACCACGCCCGGCGCCTTTATCGTGCGGCTGAGGCGCTGCTTGGCGACAGCAACGGTCTCGACACCTGTCCGCTGGATCTTTCCAGGCGATACCTGGACCGACCCGCCGTCATTGTCTTCGCCCTCGTAGACAGGGATGTAGTCCATCCCCATCGAGTCCTTCTTTGGCTCTGGCGATGTATCGGGCAGCCCCATCGGATTGCGGTAGAACTTGATTTTCCGGTCCGCCGGCGGCGGCGACATAGATTTGGCATCTGACATACTGCCGTCATGGCCGCTGGAACTGCCGCTGGAACTTCCCATTGAGCCACCGTCATCATTTGCGTGCACCAGCACGGCAGACATAGCCATCGCTAGCGCGGCGCCAAGGGCTGCCGCACGCAACACATTGCGTTTCATGTTTGAAGTCTCCTATTGCCGTGAACACAGCGCTGGCCATCAGACCAGCACACGCGCGCGGGCCGCGGCTACTGCCGTGGCCCGGCTCACGCCTCTGCGGCGTGGTTCAGACGATAGGAGGACGAAGGAGGGGTGGAACGGCCGTATCACTCAAGGCTTGAGGCGGCATCAGAGGCATCCGCACGCGCGACGCAGTCATCAGCAAGCGCGTGCCACTCACAGGCGGGCTCAAGATCTGGAAACATTTGGCCAAGCAGGTGGACATGTCCGGACAACCATTTTGCGGACAATCTGGGCACGGCTTGGCAGGCTTGTGGCACGGCATTTCGTTTTGAGCCGCCGGCCCTTGCTCGATCGCTTCAGGACCGGATTGGACCATTCCCGCCATCGCCAGCGCATAGGTGTTGGTCAGCGGCACAGCCGTCATGGCCCCGAACATGGCAAGCATGCCGAGAGCGACAGACCAATGCTTAAAGTGCTGCCTATTCACAAAGCTCACGACCCAAAACATCCTATACCCGGTATAGTACCCTGCTTTGCGGCATCCGCGAGTGAAAAAAGCTTAATTAGCTTATGAGCTCGTTAAACAGGGGCTATTTGATCAGGGCATCGAGCCATTGCTGCCCCAGTCCGTTCAAGATAACGAGCCAAAAGACCGTCGCAACGGCCGCGCCGATCAGAAACCATTTGAAGCGTTCGCCCATATCGTCTCAACCCTCACTCGCCAGCCCGATAAGCCGCTCGGCCTCCGCAAACAATGCAGGGGCAACAACCGCTCCCGATGCTCGCACGTTTTCGTCGATTTGTTCCACACGAGACGCACCGATGATGGCCGCCGCCACGTTTGACTGACGCAAGACCCAGGCCAGCGCAAACTGCGGCAAGGTCAAACCAGCCTCTTGAGCGAGCGGCTTGATCTTCTGCACCGCTTCAAGCACGGGACGCGACAGAAATGCTTTGTCGAGCATTGTGCCCATGGTGGCACTTGCCGCCCGCGAGCCATCGGGCACGTCTGCTCCGGGCAGATACTTGCCGGTCAACGCACCTTGGCCCAGAGGCGACCAAACGATTTGCGAGATCCCATTGGCTTCGCACACCGGCATGATCTGCGTTTCGGGTGCGCGCCACAAAAGTGAATATTGCGGCTGGCTCGACACGAATTTCTCGACGCCTGCCATCGCAAGTGCGGCACTTATCTTATCGGCTGGCCACTCGCTGAACCCGATGTACCGGACTTTGCCCTGCGCCACGACATCGGTCAGGGCCTGCATGGTTTCTTCGAGAGGTGTTTTAGGGTCATAGCGATGGCACTGGTAAAGATCGACGTAGTCCGTCTTAAGCCGCACCAGTGAGGCATCGATCTGCTTCAACACTTGCGCGCGCGACAGTCCCTGATCGGATGCGGTCATCGGGAAGTACAGCTTTGTGGCCAGCACGTAACTGCCGCGGTCAACGCTGGCGAGGGCTTCGCCGAGCAGTGTTTCGGCTGCGCCGCGTCCATAAATATTGGCGGTGTCGATCAGCGTAATGCCGAGTTCGAGCGCGCGCCGCACACAGGCGATGGAACGCTCCTTGTCGATGCCGCCGGAATATGTGAGCCACGAGCCCAGTGCGATCTCCGAGACCATCACGCTGCTTGAGCCAAGTTTCCGGTATTTCACAAAAGAGGACTCCAAATTGGGAAATCGTGCGTTGCTGAAGGGACCATCACGCTATCTCATATCTGCCCCGGCCGCGACCTGCTTGCTCCTGAGTATTTATCCGCGATATCTGCGCCAAGGATCGACGGGATTTCGCCGGGCCAAGACATCGTCTGCGGCGCTGCGGCGTAGAGCACCCGTTTGGACCGTGCGTGCGGGCCGTCTCAAGAAAATACGTAATGCACTTCCGAGAAGCCATCTACGGCGAAGGCATAGAGGAATTTGAGCGGCGTTGATGCCGCGTTTGCAATTCCATGTTCGGCATTGCCCGGAATAAAAATTCCTGTGCCGGCCGTGACCTCGTGGCGGGTACCGTCGATGGTCATCACACCGGACCCCGATAGGATGTAGTAGATCTCCGGCTGAGCGTGGCGGTGCGGGCTGAGCCAACCGCCGCTTTCAAGAGTCGCTGTCCCAAATGTCAGCGCCGTTGTTGGCGTTTCATCTCCGTCGATAAGCGTCTTGAAAGACAAGCGTCCGCGCGCATCATCCCAGGCCTCGGCGGTCACGTCGTTTTCAGTTCGCAGCACTGGCAAAGGACTGGGCACCGCAGTTTTCTCCATCGTGATACTTCAGGTTGATGCTGTTGCTTTTTTGAGCCGGATGCCTTCGCCAGCACCTTTCGGCATGGGCAGACAGGCGTGCTGAGCGGCAAGTGTCTTCAAGTTTTCCGCAAAGGGTTCTGGCCAGTGTGCCGCCCGCGGCGATGACCCAGTTTGATCAACGCACAGCAGCAGCTGCTCCGTTGTTGCCAGCAGCGTTCCGTTGGACGCGTTGTGCATTTCCGCCCAAACGCGCACGCGCTTTCCGTCTGCTTCCAATATTCGCCCTGTGAGCACGAGCGGCGCATTCTCAGTGGCTTCATGCACGTAACGGATCATCATGGAGATCGTATAGATGGTATGGCCCGTTACCGCGCGGCCGGCCGCGTCCAGCCCGAGATGATCGGTCATCACCATAAGGGCTTCGCTGAAGGCCTCGGCGTAGGCCGCGTCATTCATATGGCCATTGAAGTCAACCCATGCCGGTTTGACTGAAACGCTCATCAATGGAAATGGAGCAGTGGCGGACATCTCCGGCTCTCGCTCTTGCTTGCGTTAAATGTGACCGGGGCGGCCTTC
>JANNXL010000519.1:0-21463 GCA_031409575.1 Hyphomicrobium sp. | reverse complement strand
CAGCTCCTGACGCTCAGACTGCACGTTGATACACAGCAGGAAAAGGTGGCTGAACTCTACAATCCGAAAATTTCAACGACACTGGCTGACGTGTCTGTAGTTAGAACCCTCACCTCGACTATTGCTTCCGTCTTCCGGCATTTTTTTGAAACCACCCAAGGCAAGGACGTTCGGGAGCTGGCGCTATTGGAAGATGGGCTTCGGGAGCTTGAGCAAATGGGTGAATTATTCTCGGCAGCTGGCTATGACAACGGTCGCATAATCATCGACCCCTCCGTCGTCCGCGGTCTCGAATACTACACCGGTCCCGTATTCGAAGCCGAACTGACGTTCGACGTCAAAGGCGACGACGGCAAGCCCATGCGCTTTGGTTCGGTTGGCGGCGGCGGGCGTTACGACGATCTCGTCGCGCGCTTCACGGGTGAAAAGGTTCCCGCAACCGGGTTCTCGATTGGTGTCTCGCGGCTGCAGGCAGCGCTGACCGCGCTTGGAACCAAGACCGATGCAACACCCGGCCCCGTGGTCGTGCTGGTCATGGATAAAGCCGAACTCGCTCACTACCAGAAGCTGACGCAAACCCTGCGCAACGCCGGCATCCGCGCTGAAATGTATCTCGGCTCATCGGGCATGAAGGCGCAGATGAAATATGCCGACAAGCGCGGCGCCCCGGTGGTGGTCATTCAAGGGTCGGACGAGCGCGCCAAGGGCGAAGTGACCCTCAAAGACCTGATCGAGGGAGCGAAAGCCGCTGCCGCCATCAAGGACAACAAAGACTGGAAAGCCGCGCGGCCTGCCCAGGTGGCCGTTCCGGAAACTCAACTCGTCGACAAAGTGCGGGAGATTCTGGATCGGCACCAAACCTCGTAGGTTGGGTTAGGCGGCTTGTGCCGCCGTAACCCAACACTCCACGACGGAGCGAAGGAAGAAGATGTTGAGTTACGCGCGGAACGCATCACAGTGCAGGTTTTGAATGCTAAGGGCCGCGCTAACCCAACCTACAATAAGACTGTAATCCTCGGGCCAAGCCCTAGGATTACAATTGGTGGCGGGTGGGACCTGACATGTTCGGGGTCAGGCCCGCCAGGTCTGACCCCGCCTTCAACTTACGATATAGAAATTCTTGAGACCTTCATGACCGCCGAGACCGCAAAACAGTTCGAAGCCTTGGAAGCGCAGGCCACCGGCATCATGCGGGTGTTCACGGGCGCGGGATTCGAAGCCGTCTCGCCGGCCATGATCCAGCCGGCCGGCGTGTTTCTCGATGTGATCGGCGAAGCCTTGCGCGCACGAACGTATGTCTTCACCGATCCTGACGGCGACGAACTGTGCCTGCGCCCCGATCTCACCGTGCCCACCTGCCGCCTGCACCTCGAACGCAACGCCGCACCCGAAACGCCGGCGCGCTATTGCTACAATGGCGAAGCATTCCGTTTCCAGCCGCAGAGTGCCGACACGGCGCACCCGCGCGAATTCCGCCAAGCGGGCATCGAAAGTTTCGGCGAACCCGATCTTGAGCACGCCGAAGCCGAAACAGTGGCAACAATCATCGCTGCGCTCAAATCTGCCGGCCTGAACGACTTCCGCTTGCGCTTCGGCGATCTCGGCATGTTCCGGGCGCTCTTGCGCTCGGTTGATATTCCGGAACGCTGGCGCCTGCGCCTGCGTCATCACTTCTGGCGGCCAGACGCGTTTCGCACGGAACTACAGCGGCTCACTGAAGCCCCAGCTGGCCTCATGAAAAGCATTCCGGCTGATCTGCAAGTGGCGCTGAACCCCGATGACGCGGAAGCCTCCGAAGCCGCCGTTCAAACCTATTTCGAAGCAGAAGGCATCGAAATCATCGGGGTGCGGCCGGTGAAGGAGATCACCGCGAACCTTCTCGCCAAGGTCGCTGACGCACGCGCCGAGCCGCTGTCTCAGACAACCTCGCGCGTGATCGAGCGCTACATCAGCTTGCAGGCGCCTGCCGACACGGCAGCGACAGTCATCAAGGACCTGGCGCGCGAAGAAGGGGTAGATGTCGCCGATGCTCTGCAAACCTATCAACGCCGTCTCGAGCTTTTGCGCCGCGCCGGTGTCGATACGGCCCAAGCCGGGTTCTCGGCAGAGTTCGGGAGATCACTCGAATATTACACCGGGTTCGTATTTGAAGTGTACATGCCCAATGCCAGCACACTGAGCCCGCTTGCCGGCGGCGGACGCTACGACAGCCTGTTGAAAGCTGTTGGCGCACCCATAGATGTTCCTGCCGTCGGGGCCGCGATCCATACAGAACGGCTGTTGGCCGCAGTCTCTGGAGCAGGCCGATGAGTATCACAGACGTCAGCGACCGGCTCATTCTGGCCGTACCCTCCAAGGGGCGCCTCATGGAACAAACCATCGAGATGCTGGGAAACGCCGGGCTCGAACTGCGCAAAACCGGTCACGCACGCGGCTATCGCGGTGAGATCGTAGGGCTCGACATGGTCGATGTCGCGTTCGTTTCGGCGAGCGAGATTGCCTGGAATTTGAAGACTGGGCGCGCGCACCTCGGCGTCACGGGCGAAGACCTCGTGCGCGAACAGATGACGGACGCGGATGCGCGCGTCGAATTCATTCACAAGCTCGGCTTTGGGCATGCAGATGTGGTGGTGGCCGTACCCGCAAGCTGGCTTGACGTGCGCACCATGTCGAACCTCGATGCCATCGCGGGCTCGTTCCGGCGAGAGCATGGCCGCTGGGTGCGCGTCGCCACGAAGTATCTCAACCTGACGAGGGCTTTCTTTGCCGCGCACGGCGTCTCTGACTACCGCATCGTCGAGAGCCTCGGGGCAACGGAAGGCACTCCGCTGGCAGGGACGGCCGATCTCATCGTTGACATCACGTCGACCGGGGCGACGCTGGTGGCTAACGGCTTGCGCATACTGGACGATGGTGTGATTTTGAAGTCCGAAGCCAATCTGATCGCTTCAAATGCCGCCGCGTGGCATACGCCGCAACGCGAAGCCAAGCGTATCATCACGTCGGCTTTGCGCGGGGCAGTGGTGTGATACGGCACCCAGCGGGCTTACTCTATGTCCCGTCATCCTGGCCTCTCCCGCAAGGGGACTCCCAAGTGGTCGCGCCCGGATGACGTTGTGGAGAGAGTTCGTACTAGACTTAAGCGATCTGGCTGTATGGTAAAGTATCCATGTTCACCGGCTTCAAACGCATCGCCGTCAAACTGCCCGATGTGACGATCGACTGCCTGATCGGCGGTGGTGGCCCTGGCCTCCTGATGCTACACGGCTTTCCGCAGACCAAGGCGCTGTGGGCAGCCGTCGCGCCGTTGATGGCCCAAAATTTTTCCGTCGTCTGCATGGACCTGCGCGGCTATGGCGACAGCTCCAAACCCGTTTGTTCGGAAGATTGCTCGAACTACTCATTCCGCACGATGGCCTCAGACGGCCTGGCCACGATGGCTTCCCTCGGCTTCGACACCTTCCATGTGGTGGGTCATGACCGAGGCGGCCGCGTGGGGCATCGCCTCGCACTCGATCATCCTGACCGCGTGACCAAACTTGCCGTGCTCGATATCGTGCCAACCTACGCCATGCTCATGAACACCAACCGGCACATCGCGGGCACGTACTGGCACTGGTACTATCTCTCGCAGCCCGCGCCCTTCCCGGAGCATTTCATCGGGTTGGATCCGGATCGCTTTTTTGAGACGTGTCTGTTGGGGTGGGGCAAAGCACGGCTTGAAGACTTCGATCAAGCCCAACTTGCCGAATACCGGCGCTGCTGGCGCGATCCGGCTGCCATTCACGGCATGTGCTCGGACTACAGGGCCGCCGCCACAATTGATCTGGCGCACGACACCGCCGACATCGGCGTGAAACTCGATTGCCCGGTGCTGGCGTTCTGGGGGACGGGCGGCGTGATGCATAAATTGTTCGACATGGAGGCCGAGTGGCGCCGCCGCTGCAGCCAACTCGAAGTCGCAACCCTACCGGGCGGTCATTTCTTCGTGGATCAGTATCCGCGAGAGGCCGCCGCCCAGATCAAAACTTTCTTAACGAAGGCTGGCTGAGCGGCGCGAGACTTCGGCCTGCGAAACTTCGCCTTCAGCAATCAGGGCATTCACGCAACGCTTGGACAACTGCGGTCCGGCAGCGCGCATGCACTGGCGAAGAGCGGGGCTGCCCAGCGAATGCTGGCTGCAATGGCTGAAGTAATCTGATGCGCAAGCCAGTTTGACCTGGGTGCCAAAGGCGAAAGCTTCAGTTGTTGATACAGCGGTGGTGCTGATCATGACAGCAGCTGCGGCGATGCCGCGAACGGCTGCGAGCGTGAGCGAGAGTGTGGCGATCGGGGTCATGGCGGTCTCCTGTTGCCCGTGTTGGCCTTGGATGACTAAAACTACCCAAAGGGCGGGGCAGCCGCTGTTCCGCACGTAACCTGCGCCCAGGATGGTAAAAAATTTGTTTCAGACGGGGCTTGGAGGGCCGGATTGTCGGGCGTTGGGCAGGTCCAGTCGCCCCTCAGTCCCTCACTCCCCTTCCCCACCGCCTTCGCCCCCGCCGCCGCTCCACTCAGCCACCCGTGCGAGATGCGCAAAGCCGTCGTAGTCATAAGAGAAGCGGGCGCGGCGTAGCGGGCGGTAGGGTGTGTCGGGGTTGTCAAATTCGGAGACGAGTTTTTTCAGCTTCCCAAGCTGTTCATTCGCCAGCGCTGCGATATCGCCGCACTTCACGTCGTGCTCTTCTCCGGGCGGCTCGGCTCCGGAGGCTTTGATATAGCGCAGCCCCACGATCGAGCGCTTGGGCACATGCGTGAAGCCGGCCTCTAATGTTTCGCTCAGCGCAATTGCAGCTTCCAGGGGCAGCTGCGGCGCGAAACCGCCTAAGACTTTCTTGGCGTTGGGAATGGTGCCGGTCTTGTAGTCGGTGATGATCAGGCCGTGCTCGCCGACGTCGATGCGGTCGGCGCGCGCGGTGAGTTCGAATAACCCTCCAGGGGCCTCGAACATGAGCACGCCCCGAGTCTCGGCCACCGCGCGTTCAATACCGGCACGGCGGGCCGGCTCGGTGGCCGCAAACCATTCGGCGAAGCGCTCAAAGCGCGGAATCCAGAACGCGGCTACACGCGGGTGGGCGGCGTATTCATTGAGCACCTCGCGGGCATAGAGCACCACGACACTCTTGATATCGGGGGGCAGATCGCGCGGATAGGCGTGCGCAAATCGCGACAGCGCTTCGTGAATCATACTGCCGCGCAGGCTTGCCGGCGGTTCGATGCCGATCGGATCGAGCGGCTCCAGGCGCAAGATCTCGCTGGCGTAAATGGCATACGGGTTGCTGATCCAAGTTTCAACACGTGAGACGGACAGCTTGCGCGGACGCATCGCGACCTCGGGCTTAGGTGCCGGCATCTTGGTCCGCGGTTGAGCTGGCGCCGTGTCACGCGAACGCGCCCAATTCAGCCAAGGCTCTGTTGAATTGAGCTTGTCGCGTTGACCCATACCGGCGAGGAGCGCTTCCAACCGCAGAAGCCAGCGCGACGGCACAGCCGGCACACCGCCTGATTTCTGAGCGCGCGTGAGATAAACCGTTGCACCGTTTAATAGCGACGTGAAGTCGTGCGCCGCATATCCAATCTGCTCCTCGGGCGAAGGCAGCCCCAGTTCGGCTCGCATGGGCCGATTGAGCCACGGGCCGGGGTCCGCAGGTTCTGGCCAGGTGCCGTCATTGAGCGAACCCAGCACGACCACATCGGGCTGTTGCAGGCGGGCTTCGAATGGACCCCAGATCGAAAGGCGCGGATGCACCGGCACGCGCGGGCGCACGGTCTCTCCGGCGACAAGGCCGCGATAGAGATCCGCATAATCGGCGGACTGGATAGCAATCACAGGCAAGCCATCTGCAAACAGTCCATCGAAGAAGGTACGAGCGGCGTATCCGGCTTCACCGCTCCACAATGGCGACGTAACCGGCGCAACGGGATCAGTGTCCCCTATCGCGGCACCGGGCGCTTCCGGCAACTTTGTCAACGCTTCGGCCACAGCCACATGCGCGCGGGCAAATTCCGTCAACGGCCGTTCGCGATCGCCGGAATAAAGCGCGGCAAGCGGCCCGAAAGCCGCTTCAAGTTTGGCGACGAGATCACGCGCCCCGTCCCAGTCTTCCTTCCAAAGCCGTTTGACGGCGCTGTGTGCGCGCTGACCGGTTGACGTCGTGGCATCCAATTCAGCGCGAGCGAGCGCAAGTCCGATGCCGGCGAGATCACCGCCAAGATAAGGCCGCCGGAATACGGCAAGCTCCAAAGCACGGCCCGCCCGGCGCACGGCAAACGGATCGAGCCCGAGGCGCGTCAGAGGATGCTTCAACAGCGCCATAACGGCAGCGGGTGCAAAATGGCTGTGCACCGCTTCCGCTGTCAGATCGAGGAGCGCGCCGGGCGGGGTTTTGCCGAACGGACGCCCCGCAGAGTCGTCCACGCGAATGCCCCAGCTTTCAAGCCGTATAGCAACGCGACGCGCCAGCAACCGGTCAGGCGAGACCAGCGCCGCCGTCCGCCCCGGCGTTTCCAACGCTTCGCGCAGAATGAGCGAGACAACCTCGGCTTCGTCCTGCGCGCTTGGCGCTTCAATGAGGCTGATCCCCTTGAGGCCATTCTCAACCAGGGCTGCGTTCTCGGGCACCGCGAACGTGTGCCACTTCGCAGTGGTCGCGGCCGGCCGCATGGCTTCGCTGATCAAGCGGTCGCGGGCCTTGAGTACTGCCGAGTTCGGCGCGACGCCCGGCAACTCGTGCACATCACCGCGCGCGATACCCAAGCCATCCAGCAATTTCTTCAAGCCATATTGCGGATGTTCGGGATGATGCGGCACAATCGTCTGCCAGCTGTCCTCATCAAGCGCCATGTCGAGTTCCGGCAGCACAATAGCGCCGTTCGGCAGTCCAGCCACTGCGCGCATAAGTGCCACGGTTGCCGGAATAGAGCCCGTGACGCCGGCGACGATCACTGGGCCTTTTGGCGGCATGGCGTTGAGCCGGCTCGCTTCGGCGAGGATCAAGCGGTTGCGCCGGTCTGCTGGTGAAATGAGTTTGCTTGCTGAAAGATAGGCTGGCCAGGCTTCGACCACGATCTTCAAAAAGTTGAGCGTCTTTTGCCAATGCTCGGAAAAGTTCGCCGGCACGAGCGTATCGAGATTGGCAAGGCTGACGCCCTCTGTCTCGACCATATCCATTAGCCGGGCGAGTTCCTTGGCAAGTTGCGCGCATTGGGCCGGCGACGTGGCACCAGCCGCTGCATAGACACCTAGTTCGGCACCCGCATCTTCGCGGGCCGCACGTTCGGCCTTTGACCAGCGCATGACTAGCGTTGTTAGCGCCAAACGCCTTTCCATTTCGCCGATAGCAGGGGGAATGTCTGCCGCGCCGCTACCCAGTGCTTCGACACCCGAGCCCGATGCCATCAGCATCAGATCTTCGTCGCCCTCAGCAATCGGCTTGATACGCGGCAGCAGCATAGCGCGGCCGCCGCCCGCGCGCAGAAACGCTTCTTGAAGCGCACGTGTGGCGCGGCGCGTCGGCAAGAGCAGCGTCATTTCGGAGATACCGATCGGGCCCGGTGCACTGCCACCTGCAACCGGCAAGTTACCGCCCAAGATTGCTTCGGCCAGGCAATCGAGAAACGGCCGGCCGGTTGGGGCCGTGTAGATGTTGGGCACGTGCGGAACCGCGGGCTTGGTCACATATCACCCCTGTGCGTTTGCCCTGCATGATTGGCTGCAAGCACGGTACTTTTAATAAGGCGTTCGGCATCGGCGAGCGCCTCGACTGTGCCAACGTGCATCCATGTGCCTTCGAGAAGGACCCCGTAGAGGCGGCCCTGCTCCATCGCCTTATCCCACACGACATTGAGTGAGAATGGCTCTACTTTGGCACCCTCGAACATGCGCGGATGCGCGATCGAGACCCCAGCGAAGACGTAGGGCGCATCCGCAGTTGAGCGGCGGCGCGAGATGCGGCTATCCTTGTGAAGGTTGAAATCACCGCGTCCATCGTAGCCCAGGCTGGTCACGCGGGGCGCAAGCAGCATGAGGCTGTCCATCACGCCGCCGTCCCACGCGGCCATCAGTCGCGCGATATTGGATGCTCCCGGCTCGATCCAGACTGAGTCGGAGTTGTGTATAAGAAACGGCTGTGAACCCAACAGCGGCAAGGCGCGTACCACGCCGCCACCTGTTTCCAACAGCACGCCGCGCTCGTCCGAAATCGTAATCGCAGGCTGTGTCCGCTCACTGACGTGCTGTTCGATTTGGCCAGCGAGATAGTGCACATTGACGACGGCATGCGCGAGTCCGGCTTCGGCAATACGGTCGAGCACATGATCGATGAGCGCACGGCCTGCGAGCGGCACCAATGGTTTCGGAAGCGTATCGGTCAGCGGCTGCATGCGCTTGCCAAGTCCGGCCGCTAGCACCATCGCCGTTGTGATTTCAGTGGTCATCCATCAAACTTTCAACGCTATATGCCGCGACGAGACCGGGAAATGCTGGCTGAACCATTCCTTCAGATCAGCCAAATCCGGATGCAGCAAATCCCTGTCGAGGTAGTCCCACAAGCGTGGCACATGCTTCAAATATCCCGGCTTGCCATCGCGTTTGGCAAGGCGTGCAAAGATACCCAGGATCTTGGCATTGCGCTGCGCGCCGAGCGCCGCATAGGAAAATTCGAAGTCTGCGCGATTGAAACAGGCGTCAGTTGCCGCCGCATGATCGCAGTAATAAGACAGCAGCTCGCGCTCAAGAGCGGTTGGAACATCGACTCGCGCATCCTGCAATAGTGACACCAGATCATAAGCAGCAGGCCCAGCCAGCGCGTCTTGGAAATCGATTAGGCCAGTCCGTCGCGCGCCTGAGCGATCTGGCAACGCGATCAGATTCGGCGAGTGATAGTCGCGCAACACCCATCCAGGGGGCAATTCCAAAACTCTGTCGAAGAGTGCGTTCCAAATTCGCAAGTACGCCTCGCGAGTTTCAGCACTGATCGACTGACCTTTGACGGCTGGCCAGTACCAGTCGATCAAAAGTTCCGCTTCAATTTGCAAGGCAGGGCGATCTTGCCGGGGCAAGGCATAGTCAGACTCTTGCGGCAGCGGAACCTGGCGAAGCGCAAGCAGCGTGTCTGTACCCTGTTTCCAGAGCTCAACTTGAGAGACACCCCGTGCGAGCTCTGATCCGAAGACACCATCGCCGAAGTCTTCGAGCAACAAAAAGCCGTGTTCCATATCAGCGTGATAGATTTCGGGAACACTAAGGCCGGCGGCAGCCAAGGCCTTTGCGACCGCAACAAACGGCCGGACATCCTCCGCCAGATGTGCGATCCGCGAATACGGCAACACATCCCGCACTGGCGGACCATCGGGCTGGCGCGGTGAATCCATCAGAATCACGGGGCGGCCGTGAAGCTCAGTGCGGGCATAGGCGCGCGCCGAGGCATCGCCTTGCAGATAACCCAAGTGTGCCCCTGGATCGACTCCGCTGCGATCGAGAAAAGCCCCCGCTTCTTCCAATCGCTTCAGCCTTGCACCCCAAGTTCCGTGGCCGCGCAGCGACACATCGCGCGCTGCGGGACTATCGGTCTCAGTCAACGCAACGTCCAACCGGTTGGCGGCCGTCAGCGATGGAGCATTGCCCGGCCACTCGACGATCAGTGAACCTTGCGAAAGCATCTCATCAAAGCCAAGTTCGAGAGCCTCGTCCTCACTTGTGAGACGGTAGAGATCAGCATGCGCGACGCTGAGGCGCGCTGTGCCATACGTTTGCACAATGGAGAACGTGGGGCTCGGCACCTCGGCCTCCGCATCCCCCAACAACGCACGCAGAAGTGCACGCGCAAGCGTTGTCTTGCCAGCACCCAGGTCGCCCGTTAACGCCACCATGTCGCCGGTCGCGAGTTTGAGCGCGAGCAGTTCTGCAATACGCGTCAGGCCTGTTTCGCTAACCCGCCGTGCGGTCCAGAGATGTATCATGTGCGGATGCGGGCTCCCCGTCTATTGAGGCCGCATCTCTCAGGGCCGCGACTTGCCGGTCAATCTCGTCGCCACCTGAAGTCTCATCTTTCAGGCGTTCAGGGAAGCGGACGGTGACAAGCGTGCCACGGCCAGCATCGCTGTCAATTTTGATATCTCCGCCGTGCAAATCAACCAGACTTTTGACAATTGAAAGGCCAAGGCCCGCCCCGCGGTGCTTTGAACCATGGCTGCGGCTTTCGAAGCGCTCGAAAATACGCTGCAATTGTTCTTTGGGAATGCCCGCGCCGCGATCTTCAACCGAGAACGCCACGAAGCCTGCTTCGCGCCAGCAGGTGATTTGAACAACCCCGCCTGGCTTTGAGAACCCGACCGCATTCGACATAAGGTTGCGCAGTACCTGCTCGACCCGCGAGGCATCGGCGACAAACTCATGTGCATCATCCGCAATGGCTATATCAAGGGTCAGCTCGGCACGGGCCGCGGCTTCCGTCACTCCACTGATCGCCTTGTCGATCATGTCCTGTGTCTGGAGAGCTTCAAGCTTGAGCTCAACCACTCCGGCATCAATGTTCGCGAGATCGAGTATGCCGTCGATGATTGCCAGCAGCGTTTTTGACGACGAGGATATGTCGTCGAGATATTCCCGCTGTTTGTCATTGAGCGGACCAAGCACGGGGCTGCTCATAAATTCGCTGAAGCCGATAATGTTCGTCAGCGGCGTGCGCAGCTCGTACGACATGGTGCCGATGAAGCGGTTCTTGATGCGCGCCGTCGCCTCCAAAGCCTCGTTGCGTTCAAGGAGGGCCTGCTCGGCCAAGTGCGCGTCGGTCACATCCGCGAAGGTTAAAAGCGTTGCGCCGTCTGGCAGAGGCGACACGGCAAAATCGATCACGCTGTCGTCGGGCCGCACCATCTGGCCTTCAAACGGCTCGCGTTCGTCGGTCAACGACGTCACGGCCTCGGTGAATTGCTGCCACACGCTGGCATTGTTGTACAATACCCGGGCATCACGGGTGAACTCATCGATGTGCGGCGCATCGCTTAGACGGCGCGGCGACAATTTCCAGATGCTGGCGAACGCGGGATTGTAAAGCTGCAAGCGGCCGTCGGTGGCAAACACGGCCACGCCTTCTTTCAGGCTGTTGAGCGTTTCACTCTGAACGCCACTCAACGATTTAACGCGGCTTTCGAGGTCGATTTTTTCGGTCTCGTCATTGTACAGATAGGTCACGCCGCCATCGGGGCGCAGCTCGGCAACCACGTGCAGCATGCGGCCGTCAGGCAGATGCCACCAGTCCTCCTGCCCCTCGCCGGTCTGGTAGGTGGAGAGCAGCTTCTGCTGCCAATCGCGGAAATGCCCCACGACGGGTAAGCGATCCTGCTCACGCAGACGGTCCAGAATGGCGCGGTCGCTGGGCTTTGTTTTAAGCCAGTCGGCATCGTGCTTCCACAACCGTACATAAGCATCGTTATAGAACGTCAGTGATTGATCGCGATTGAATACGGCAACTGCTGTCGCCACCCTGTCTAAGGTGCGGTCATAGGCTGCGATTTGGCGTTCGAGTTCACCCTGCGCGGTTTCGAGAGCCGCAACGTCAATGGCCGCTCCCGCGACAGCGTCACCCAGGTTCAGCGCAATCACGTCGTGCGATTTGACGACTCCGCCCGATATGATGGGCAGCCGGTCCTTGTAGGCAGCCGTCGATTTCAACGCTTTGTCTAAGCTGCGGCGATGGCGAGAATCGAGCAGTTCAATCTGCCCGCTGACGGCATCTGCAGGGTCCTTCGCTTCAACGGCTTTGCTGTACGCCGTGTTAACCCACGTCAGCCGCCCATCGCTGTCGCGCAGCCACACAGGATTTGGCAGCGCATTGAGGAGAGCCCGGCCAGCGCGCACATCTCGGGCGAGCATTGTATGCTTGTCGATGATGGCAGACACATCCCGCTTGTAACCAGCCACATCGCGCAACCGCAGGATGGCACGGCCGGCAGCCGCCCGGCCATCGGCCTCCAGGTGGCCGCCAGCGATGGTCTTCAGGATCATGTTGAACCCGCGGCCATTGGAAAATAAATCGTCAAGCGCCGTTTTCAGCGTGCGCGCTGAACTTGCGTCCAGCCACAGGCCGAACCGCAGAAGCTCGCCCTGATTTTCCGGCAGACCGGGAACGCCGCTGAGCGACTGCGTGACAACGCGCAAGCCCTGCCCATGCTCCCAATAAACGAGCGTTTGCGGCTCGGCTTTAACGAGCGATTCCGCCGTCGATAAATTGAGGCGCAGCGCCTTGGCCTCGGCCACAACCGAGCGCAATTTCTTGCGCGTGGAATAAAGTGCGGTGCCCAGTAGCAAAAGCGACAGTGAAACACCACCGACGACAAGTGCTGCCGCAAACATCTGCCCGGCCTGCGGTGCAGCCGTGACCTGTTCTTTCGTGGCAGCGACCCCGATCGTCAAAACAGCAACACACGATATGCTCGCCGCAAGCAGCATCGCCAGCTCAACTTTGGCTGTATGCAACCGGCGCATGACGGCAGAAGATGTCTGCATGGGGCTTGAAACGGTCTCGCGGGCACTCAAGGATGGAACGCTGACACAACGGCGCCCGTGCAGGCCCGGTCTAGCGAATCATCAACTGATTATGGGCACCTTGATGCAGGCTGGCCAGCCAGAATGGCAATGCAGAGCGTGGCGCAAATGCCCAATCCAAAGCAAACGGCACCCAGGATTGCTCCTGAGTGCCGTGAGAATATTTCGAGGCCACTTGAAAAGACCCGAATCACTACAAGCTGGGATCAATACCTGTAGGTGTCCGGCTTGTACGGTCCCGATTCCGGCACGCCGATGTAGCTTGCCTGATCTGGGCGCAGCGTGGTGAGCCTCACGCCAATCTTTTCGAGATGCAACCGCGCGACCTTCTCATCGAGATGTTTAGGCAGCGTGTAGACCTTCTTTTCGTATTTCGAGATGTTGTTCCACAACTCGATCTGCGCCAGTGTCTGATTGGTGAACGAGGCCGACATCACAAACGACGGATGCCCCATCGCATTGCCGAGGTTCACGAGCCGGCCTTCCGAAAGCAAGATGATCCGCTTGCCGTCTGGGAACTCAATCTCATCCACCTGCGGCTTGACGTTGTGCCACTTGTAGTTCTTGAGGCCCGCCACCTGGATCTCGTTGTCGAAGTGGCCGATGTTGCAGACAATCGCCCGGTCCTTCATACCGCGCATATGCTCGGCGGTAATGACGTCCTTGTTGCCGGTTGCGGTTACGAAGATGTCGGCACGCCCGATGGCATCTTCCATGGTCGTGACTTCATAGCCTTCCATTGCGGCTTGCAGGGCGCAGATGGGATCAACTTCCGAGACCATCACGCGGCAGCCTGCCTGGCGCATCGAGGCGGCCGAGCCCTTACCCACGTCGCCGAAGCCTGCGATCATGGCGACTTTGCCGGCCATCATCACGTCGGTGCCGCGACGGATGCCGTCGACGAGCGATTCACGGCAGCCATAGAGGTTATCGAACTTCGACTTGGTCACGGCATCGTTGACGTTAATGGCGGGGAACAGCAGCTTGCCTTCCTTCTCCATCATGTACAGGCGATGCACGCCTGTTGTGGTCTCTTCCGACACACCTTTGATATTCTTGGCGATAGAGGCGAAGTAGCCCTTGGGCTTTTCCTTGAGCACCTTTTTGAGTAGTGCAAAGAAAATCTCTTCTTCTTCAGAGCCGGGCTTGTCGAGGAAGGCTGTGTCACCATTTTCAGCACGCAGCCCTAGGTGCACGTACATCGTGGCGTCGCCGCCATCGTCGAGGATCATGTTGGGCGCGCCGCCTCCATGCCATTCAAACATGCGGGCGGTATAATCCCAATAATCTGTCAGGCTCTCACCCTTCCAGGCAAATACCGGGATGCCGGCAGCCGCAATCGCGGCTGCGGCGTGGTCTTGGGTTGAGTAGATGTTGCAGGATACCCAGCGAACGTCGGCGCCAAGTGCGGCCAGTGTTTCGATCAGAACCGCGGTCTGTATGGTCATGTGCAGAGAGCCGGCAATGCGCGCGCCCTTCAACGGCTGCTGCTTGCCATATTCGGCTCGGGTGGCCATCAAGCCCGGCATTTCAGTTTCTGCAATCGCAATCTCCTTGCGGCCCCAGGCAGCCAGGGAAATGTCTTTGACAATGTAGTCGGGTGTCGAGGTCATGAGGGTCTCTTGAGTTAACAAAGCGCCATTCTGATCAGTCGAGCATGTCTTAAAGCGGTCGCCAACCAAGGGCAACAACATATAAGCAAGTCTTTATCTCTTGCGATCAAAAATGTATATATTGACTTTTATAAGTATTATTTGTATATTTTCGAGATTATGTTGTCATAAATACTCTTATGGAAGTAAAAAGTTCTTATGACTTGCTACTTTTGGCTATAAAATTTTAGTAAAATTGTTTATTTACTTCTTTTTTTACGCAATTACTAGTAACTTGGCTTTGAGATATCAATTTTACTTCCCATAAATACAACCAGAATACTGTCGTCTCCATCGGATTATTCACGTTAGGAGACGTATCATGTCTACTCGAGTAGCTTCTAGCCGCCAGGCGGAACCTGGCTCGCAACCGGTCGGGACAGCCAACACGGGCGTTCTCGGCTTGCTCAAGTCAGAGTTTAGAAAGCTGAAAGGCGACCGCTCCGGCGAAGTCGCCATCACATTCGGTCTGACTTGCGTCATCATGCTTGTAATGGTTGGCGGCGCGGTGGATTACGGCCGCTGGCTGCACGCAAGCAAACAAACCAGAACCGCGATCGATGCCGCTGTTCTGGCTGGTGCACGGGTCATGCAGTTACAGGGCACTGGCCCTACGGCACAAACCAACGCGAAAGCTGCGGCCCTGAAGTACTACAAGGAAAACATCAAAACCCGGCTGGCGACGGTGAGCGACACAGTTGCGTTCGTAATCCCGGCAACCAATGACAGCATCACGGCCACCGGCAACGCTTACATCAAGACGCCGTTGTTGAACGTGCTTAGCATTTTGGACGGCGCTGACCACACCAAGATGCCGCTGTTCAAGAGCACGGCTGCCGAGTTCCCAGTCGCTAAACTGAAGGTCGGCGGCAACGCTGAAAACAGCATCGAAATCGCGATGATGCTCGACACGTCGGGCTCGATGAGCGGTACGAAACTCGGCGACATGAAGGCAGCGGCCATCGATCTGATCAACATCGTCGTGTGGGACAACCAGTCCACTTACACGTCGAAGGTCTCGATTGCACCGTTCTCGGCTGACGTGCGCTTGCCAACGGCCATGAACGCCGCGGCGCGCGGCAACCCTGCGGCTACGATCACGCGAGCAAGCACGTGCACTTCGGGCTCGGGCAAGAACAAGACGACGTATGCTTGCAATGTGACCTACTATCGGTCCAGTTGCGTGGTCGAGCGGACCGGAGCCAATAAGTATACGGATGCCGCTCCTGGCTCCAACAACTACGTATTGACGGAGTACAACACCAACTCGAGCGGCACCTGCAGTCAGCCAACGGCAAATGTTGTGGTTCCTTTGACCAACAACAAGACCACCTTGACCAACGCCATCAACGGCCTGGTTCTCGGCGGCGGCACGGCAGGGCACTTGGGAACGGCTTGGGCTTGGTACACAATATCGCCGAACTGGAACGCGTTGTTCCCGGCCGCCAGCCAACCGCAGCCCTACGGCACCGCGAAGCTGCAGAAGATCGCGATCTTGATGACGGACGGAGAGTATAACCAGGAGTACAGCAGCCTCGGCATCTCGATGGGCGATAGCTTGGCAGGCACCACAGCCAACGGATCGTCGGTGGTTCAAGCCAAGGCCCTGTGCGACGGCATGAAAGCCAAAGGGATCACGGTCTACACTGTGGGCTTCGATCTCGGCGGCAACCAAACGGCGATCAACACGCTCAGCTACTGTGCGTCATCGACCAGCACGTTCTACAACGCCGCCAACGGAAACGATCTTCGTCAAGCCTTCCGAGACATCGCGCTCAAGGTCTCAGATCTCTACCTGAGCCAATGAGCCAGGCGGCCTGAACAATGGCGAACAAGGAGCGGCCGCAATGCCGCTCCTTTTTTTCGTTCAGCCCTCGTCGGCAAGTTCTTCACCGAAGCCGGTTTCAACGAGGGTGACCAGCGCCTCAAGCGCTTCTGGCCCCTCTTTTCCTTCAGCACTCAGGTGCAACTGCGAGCCTGGTCCAGCGGCGAGCAGCATCAAACCCATGATCGACGTGCCGCCGACGCTCTGCCCGTCCCGAGTGACTGTGATGATGGCGTTGAAGCTTTCCGCAAGCCGCACGAACTTCGCAGAAGCACGGGCATGCAGACCCTTGCGATTGACGACGGTAACGATGGCTTCGGGGCGCGGGCTACCGGAAAGCTCAGGCATCAGGTTTCGCCTGTCAGCTCTTGGCTTGCCACCTTGATGTATTTTCGCCCGGCATCTCGCGCCTTGGCGACTGCATCCTGCAAGCTTGTTTCGCGGCGCAGGCTGGCAAGCTTGACCAGTATCGGCAGGTTTATGCCGGCAAGCACTTCCACGTTGCCCTCATCGAGCACGGAAATGGAAAGATTAGAGGGCGTGCCGCCGAACATGTCGGTTAACACGATGACGCCTTGACCGGAATCGTTGCGCCTAACCGCTTCTAAAATTTCAACGCGCCGCGCTGACATATCGTCGTCGGGGCCAATCGAAATGGTTTCAAGCTGGGTTTGCGGCCCTACGACATGCTCCATGGCAGAGCGGAACTCGACCGCCAAGCCGCCGTGGGTAACAATAACAAGCCCTATCATTCAGGTGCCGTGGGTTGCCAAACTGAGGTTGCCAAATGGATTGTCAAACTCGACTGCGATTGCCGCACCAACGCTTAAGCCTCTTGTGGCCCGGGAACTGGCGTCACCGTTTTTAGGGGGCCGCCGCCGCCCCTGAACATGAGCCGTGCGGGGCGGAGACTTACAGGGGTTCTTGTGAGAAGCAAGAGCTTTCGCATTCGCCTATTCAGGCGCAGCCACACCCATAGGAGGTGACCAGCGCGACCAATAGCTTAACGGGGGCCGATGGCTCGAATGCGTGCAATTGGATCACCGGTAGACGGTGTCCGAACAGCGTCGCCATCGCAATTGGGTCAGGAAGCCGTTCAATTGCGGTTTCGGCTGCAATCAAATCCGCGATCAGCACAATGTCCGCACTGTTCGTGGTTTCAAGCGACACGATGCCCTGCCCGCGCACCTCCAGACGGCCCTGCAATGCCAGCGGCGCGCGGGCCACAAGGCGATCACTGTGAACCTCAACCAAAACCTGATCGTCTGCCACGAGCCGCACTGCAACCGGCAAAAGCGCGCTCGGAGCGATTGCGAGACAGCGCAGCGCTAAATCTGACTTTCCCGATCCAGACGGTCCGCGGATCAGTACGCCGCGTCCGCCTGCTTCTATGCAAGTTGCGTGGATCAGTTCAACTGCGCCGCCCAAGGCCCGCTCCCGTGCCCCGAGTCGAGCTGACGTGTTGCGGTAGCCGCACCGCAAAACGCGCCCCTTTGACGTGTTGACCGTCCATCAGGTTTTCGGCCCAGATCTGGCCGTTGTGGGCGGCCACAATTTCGCGCGAGATCGAGAGCCCAAGGCCTGAATTCTTGCCACGCAGATTTTCAGTGCCGGGTCTGTCGGTGTAGAAGCGCTCGAAGATCCGGTCGAGGCGGTTTTCTGGAATTCCATTCCCTTCGTCATCGACAAAGATCTCAATGAACCCCGCATTCGCCCTGGCGCGCAGCGTGACCGTTCCGCCTGGGGGAGAAAACGACAGCGCATTGTCGACAAGATTGGTCAGGACCTGCCCCAGCCGGCCTTCGTCGCCTTCCACAATGTAAGCACCATCCGACCGCGCCGGCTCGATGACCGTTTTCATATGCCGGCCGCCAGTGGTGGCATCGTCGCGGAAGATGGTGGCAACGGTCGCAACCACCGATGTCGTGTCAACGGGTTTCATCTGCTTCCGCGCCAATTCGGCATCGAGCCGGGAAGCATTCGACACGTCCGTGATGAGCCGGTTCAGGCGCTTCAGTTCAAGCTGGATCTGCTGCACCAATTGCGCGCGATGCTCTTCGGTCTTGGCGTAACCCAGTGATTCAGCGGTCGACCGCGCCGCGGTCAGAGGGTTTTTTAATTCGTGCGCCACGTCGGCGGCAAATCGCTCACTGGCCGCAATGCGGCGGTAAAGCGAAAAAGTCATTGAGCGGAACGCGCTGGCCATTTGGCCGACTTCGTCATCGCGGCCTTCAAACTCGGGCAGTTCCTGACGCGCTGAAATACTGCGGCTTACGTGATCGGCTGCTTCCGACAAGCGCCGCATGGGCCCCGCTACCGTGCGGGCCAGGAGAAACGATGTCAGGAGCGTGGCACCCAGCGCAATCGCCGCAAGCGTCCAAATGAGCGATCGCTCCTCATCGAGCACGGCATCGATTTCACCCGGCCTTGTCGACAAAAGCAGGACACCTTGGACGACGGCAAGCTTCTTGATTGGCACCGCCATGGACACGATTTGCTCACCGGCGTCACTCAGCAACAGCATCGGCGTCGGTGAGCCAGTCATTGCCATGCGCACTTCCGGATAGGACAAGCCGTTGCCGCTGCCAATCTCGCGATAGACCGGCAGATCCTGATCGATCAGCCATGCCTTGAGCCGCGTCCAGAAGTTCTTTGTTTTTAATCGCTGGGTGCTTGGACCTGTTGGCTCAGCACGTGAAATCTGCCCGCGAGTGAGAAGCGTCGAACTATCGACGACAAGTGTACCATCGCGATCATAAATGCGGGCGCGGGTCTTTGTCGGCTGACTAAGGCGCCGCAAAATGGGAGCAACGCGCTCCGGCTTGATGGAGAGCTCAAGCTTGGCAAAGCCATCATCGCGGTAGGGTGCCATCGACTCCGGCCCCGCGCCAAGCTTCTCAGGATTGAACTGTAAGGTACCTTTTTCGACGCGCGCGTCACCCGCAATGGCTGCGGCAATCATCTCGCCTTGAACTTTGAGCGACTCGCGTTTGGCTTCAATCAGCCACGCGTGATACTGGCTGAGATAATGGATGCCGCCGACCATGACGACGAGGCCAAAAAGGTTGGCCGCCAAAATGCGCCGCAACAAGCTCTTCGAGAGAAAGCGCGCAAATCCGGTCTGCCCAGCCCACGACAGGAAACCGGCAAGCGGGCCAGGCATGGTCGCGACCGGATCAATCGCGGTTGCTGCATCTGCCAAGCGCTTGGCGCTGGAACCTAGGTTTTCCAAGATTCCGCCCGAGGCCACAGGCCGATCTGTTTCGAGCGCCATCCATCCTCCAAAGACCGGAACCTAAAAGGCAGGCTCCGGCCCGCATCGAGGGTTGAAAGTACCGCAGATCACTCGAGCCCAACAGGCTCTTTCAGGATGTTCCCCCGAGCCTCCTTGAATTAGGCTTCCTTGAAGCGATAGCCCACGCCGTACAGCGTCTCAATGACATCAAAATCATCGTCAGCCTGCTTGAATTTCTTCCTTAAGCGCTTGATATGGCTATCGATTGTACGATCATCGACATAAACCTGATCGTCGTAGGCGGCGTCCATGAGTGCGTCGCGGGTTTTTACGACACCAGGTCGCATGGCGAGCGCCTGGAGGATCAAAAACTCGGTGACTGTGAGGATGACGGCCTTGTTGTCCCAATGGCACGTATGGCGCTCCGGATCGAGCTTGAGCTTACCGCGCTCCAAGATCCGGGCAGCCTCGGCGGCGGTTTGGTTGCCTTCCTTGGGTTGGAAGCGGCGCAGAATGGAGCGCACGCGCTCAATGATCAGGCGCTGCGAGAAGGGCTTTGTAATATAGTCATCGGCACCCATCTTAAGACCGAACAACTCGTCGATTTCCTCATCTTTCGACATCAGGAAAATGACCGGCATGTCCGACTGCTTGCGCACGCGGCGTAGCAGTTCCATGCCATCCATGCGCGGCATCTTGATATCAAAAATGCCCAAATCTGCGGGGGTTTCCGTCAGTCCCTCGAGGGCTGCTTCGCCGTCGGTATAGGTTCTGACTTTATAGCCTTCGGCTTCGAGTGCCATTCCGAGCGAAGATAAGATATTGCGCTCGTCATCGACCAGCGCGATCGTCGTCTTGTCTTTCATGTTCTCCCCGCCCCTGACGGCGTTATACTGACCATAGCCGGTTTATGTCCCTATGGTGGGTCAATTGTGGCAAGCTCACTTTTGATCACAACAGCCTGAACCAGGCGTGAACAGGCTCCATAGGCGAGCAGCGCACAGTGAGCAAGCAATCATGACGGGTACGGCTCAGCCGCAAGACACAGCCGCCACCCCATCGCCACGCCCGGCTGACGAAGCCCGCACGCTTGTGCGCCGGGGCTTAAAGGCTGCTTTAGCAACACTCACACGACCATCCGGCGACCCCCATGTTTCGCTCGTAACCGTTGCAACAAATGCACGTGGCGCGCCGCTTTTGCTCATTTCTAAACTGGCGCTTCACACACAGAATCTGCTCGCTGACTCGCGTGCCAGCCTCTTGTTTGATGGCACCAGCGCTATTGGGGACCCACTGGCGGGCGGCCGCGTGACGCTTGCGGGCCGGGTTCAGGCAACAGCCGCCGCAACTGAACGCCGCCGTTTTCTGGCCCGCCACCCGGAAGCTGAAATATATGCCGATTTTCCCGATTTCGGATTTTACACCCTAGAGATCGAACGGGCGCACTTCATTGGCGGTTTTGGCCGAATCGTAAGTCTTCAGCCGAGTGACTTACTTCTGGATTTGACGGGGGCAGAGGCACTTCTCGAAGCGGAATCAGACATCGCGCAGCACATGAACGCTGACCATGCCGACGCACTTGCGTTGTATGCAATCCATCGTGGACTTCACAAAGGAGGAACGTGGCGCATGACGGGCCTTGACCCCGAGGGCTTCGATGCTGTGAGCAGTGACGGCAGTGTTGCAAGAATACCGTTCGCACAGAGAGTGTTAACGCCCAATGCCGCACGGCTAGAATTCGTTCGAATGGCCGCTGACGCAAGAGCTGCGGCGAACGGCAGCGGCATCCCACCAGATGCGACATAGCTGACAAATTGCGGGCAAATCGCGCGTTGCCAGTGCCGCAAAATCTGCATCGGGCAAACCAATGTACTTAAGGTCAGCTTGTACTTCGCAAGTGCGAAGGCTAGCAACGCCATGTTACAAGCAACCATATTTTGTTGTTTGGGACGCTAAAGTCTTGTGACAGCTCCGCGCAAAGGCCACGCGGCCCGTCTTACTTGAACGCAATCGAACCGCCTGCCGGCCAACCGAACCAGAGCTCTGCACATGTCGAACGAAATCTTCCCCCTTAACGCCTGCCGCAAGCTGCACGTCAACAATACGACCCCTGAACTCGTCGAATTTGCAGTGCGTCGTAACGAGGGGCGCCTTGCTGCTTCGGG
>JANNXL010000518.1:0-2651 GCA_031409575.1 Hyphomicrobium sp. | reverse complement strand
TCAGGCGCGTTGGCAGCCGCGTTGGCAGCGTCTTTTCTGACTATCGAGCATGGCGTTGTCATCGGCGTCGCGGTGGGTGTCATGATCGGCGCTTTGGTCGGCTTCGTCGTCAACCTTGTTACGCACCGCAATCCGCCGGCTGGCTGAGTCCTCTGAGCGTCCGGAGTCGGCGACAACACGCCGTTGCTGTGTGCGCTAAGTCACTGACCGCAATGGAGCGAGTGAGCCGGCCGCGAACGATGGCCCATTCGCGCCGGTCGTGAGCGAGCTCTAGGCTATGATCGCCGCGCGCCATGGTCCGAGCGCTAAACGGTTGACTGAATTTGATCGACTACGCCGTTGACGGAAATTGTCGATCCGGCCAGGGGGCCTGCCGGTTTCTAAGCCCCCATCGCGACACGGGCCGTCGAGAAAAGACATCCGGACTGCGGCGCGGATGCTAATGTTCAGTCCGCATTCAGGGGCTTGCTCTAACCTTGTCATCAGAGGGAAGCATGACGGGAGCTCTGCTTCATGAATCGTATCATCTCAGCTGCGCTTGGCGCGGCCATTGTTGCGGCCATTGTGGCGGTTCCCGCACCGGCGGCCGCGCAGGAGCGATTTAGTTATGATCGCGACTACGACCGCGGGCATGATCGGGACTACCGCGACAGCGATCGGCGCATGGATCGTTACAGGCGTGACCTCCGCCGCGCCATTCGACGCGGAAACTGGAATTCCGACGCGTTCAACGGCTACACGTATCGCGGTCGATGGCACTACGGCCAGCCACCCTCGTCCTATCACAACGATCCGTACTTCGATCCGGGCTACCGCGCTTGGCGGCGCGGCGATCGCCTTCCATCATATTATCGCGACAGCTATCGTGATGTTGATTGGCGCGATTGCGGTCTCAGCGCTCCTCCGCGTGGCTATCGCTATGTCGAGGATGATCGCGGCAACTATCTGCTCGTGGCGATCGCAACCGGCGTTATCCTGAGCGTACTTTTAGGGCAATAACTGAGCGAAAGGTCTCTTTCTTTTGCGCCCCGGAGGCAAGCTCCGGGGCCTTTTTTCTGCGCGCCGCAATTCGCGCTGCATCAACTGCACACTGAAAAGTCCGTTCAAGTATCGCTCATGCTGCGCGCGTCATCGTCATCCTTGGTCAAGCGTCGGTGAGGGAACGCTGTCCTTGAACGGGAGCTTACTCATGAAACGTCTACTCACCGCGGTTGCGGCCGTCGCCCTTTTCGCGTCAATGGGCGCCACCGCCGCGCATGCACAAAATCGCACGGTCGTTACACAATCTGGTCACGCCAATGCGGCCGGCTCGGCTCAGAGCGGCAACCGTAATGGCGCAGTCGTCAATCAACGCGGCGGCCGCAATTACGCACGCGGCGTGCAGGAGGGCCATCGCAATTTCCTGCGCATGGACCAATACGGCACGCGCAATCATGTCGCGACGACGCAAGTTGGCACCGACAACTTCTCCGCCACCGGCCAGGAAGGCCGCAATCTCCGCGCTGACACGATCCAGACGGGACGCGGCAACGTTGCTGGCGTTGCCCAGATTGGCAACGGCAGCCGCGCCGTCACCGACCAGGACGGTGTGAACAACACCTCCGGCATCATCCAGATCGGCAACGGTCAGGATGTCGAAGTCCGCCAACGCGGCGAAGGCAACATCTCGGTCGTGGTCCAAAGCGGCTACAATTGATCGAAGTTTGCGGGAAGGCGCTGCTCCTCCAATGCCTTCCCGCAGCTTTGCTCCAAGAAAGCATGAACCCATGTCAAAATTGTCTCTCCTCACGATGGCCGCGATCGCCTCGTTAACGGCGTGCTCAGCCGCGGCGCGCAGCGAAGCAGTCTTGGGTGACACCCGCGCCGCAGGATCGATTGCGCCGGAATCCGACGCGCGTGACGGACCCGAAGCGCCTGCGCGCGTGCTGGCGGAAGCGTCACGGGCGGGGCCGGCTCTCGAGCGTGTGCAGCACGCGTCGCACACCGAAGCCGTCACTTGCGAAGTCCGCTCGCGCCGCACCGCCAACGGCCTGCTCATTCAAGCCCGTGCCTTCGCCGACCGCGACATTTCTGGCGAGTACGACCTCGTCATCACCAAGACAGGCCGCGCCGGTTCGTCCGATATCAGCCAAAGCGGCGCGCTCGATCTTTCCGCAGGCTCATCGGCGCTCCTTGGCGAAAGCGAAATCAGCGTCGAACGCGGCGCTCGCGTCCGCGCGGTGCTGACGCTCCGTGACGACAGCGGGCAATTGTGCCGCCGCAGCTTCAACCTCTGAGGGGAACGGGATGAAACGCTTTACGAGCGCGATGATTGCGGCGGCTTCAATGGCCGCGCTGATAGCCAGCGAAGCGCACGCTCAACAGCGCAACGACATCCCTGCGATGGTGTACGCTGCCGCGACGGGTGCAGCCAACAATCGCTCCACGGTCCGACAAGAAGGCCCTAACAACGGAGCGGCTGTCGTCCAAGCTGGACAAGGCAATACCGCGGGCGTTCGCCAGTTCGGCCGCAACAACACTGGCGCGATCACGCAGAACGGTGACAACAACGCTGCGTGCCTCATCCAAATCGGCCGTAATCTCGACGGCTCGATTTCCCAAAGCGGCGACTACAATAATACCGGGGTGATCCAGACCCGCCGGGGCGCGAC
>JANNXL010000517.1:0-5063 GCA_031409575.1 Hyphomicrobium sp. | reverse complement strand
AAGCGCAATGCCATTTCAGCTTGCCGCCAGCAGCCATGCCGGAGCCATGCTGTCTCCCGGCAGCGAAGGCGAGGCGGCGCCTGCGATCATCAGCGAGCTAGGCCGCGCGGGCCTGCAACTATGGCGTGGCGCCTACACTGGCGTTATTTCGAACGGGAGCCTCGTCGTGGCGGCCAGCCGCGATCTGCCGGATCTCCAACGGTTCGAAAAGCTCACACAAGGCTGGCGGAAAGTCCACTCGGATGACATTGCTGCCCTTGAGCCAGATCTCGCAGACCGGTTTTCTGCAGCCCTCTACTTTCCTGATGAAGCTCATGTCATCACGCCAGACGCACTCACTGCGTTGCTCTCTGACGTCTATGCGGCAGGTGTCGAAGTGGCGTGGGGCCAAAGGCTTTCCACTGATCAGATCAACGGCCTTATCGTCGATTGCCGGGGGCTCGGCGCGCGCGATGATCTCCCGGCCCTGCGCGGCGTGCGCGGTGAGCGTGTCCTAGTGCGAGCGCGCGATGTTGCCCTGAGCCGCCCGGTGCGGCTGCTGCATCCACGCCACCCGCTCTATGTCGTGCCTTGGGCTGGCGGCCGCTATCTCATTGGCGCAACCATGATCGAAAGTGAAGACAGTGGCCCCGTGACGGTGCGCTCGGCACTGGAGTTGCTGGGTGCCGCCTATGCTCTGCATCCAGCCTTTGCCGAGGCTGAAATTCTGGAGATTGCAGCCGGCGTTCGCCCAGCATTTCCGGATAATGTGCCGCGCATCATCGTCAAAGAGAACGGCCGCCGCCTGTTCGTTAACGGCGCATACCGGCACGGCTTTCTGCTAGCACCCGTCTTGGCGCAGGCGGTGACAGACTTTGTGCGCGATGGGGCGTCGCACCCGCTGATCGAACATCAATAGAGCGTGGCTTCGCAAGCAATGCAGGGTTATGTTGATTGCCATGACAGACCCTTCTCAAAAAACTGATTACGGCTCCTCGTTCGGCTTTCGCTCTGTGCGCGAAGATGAACGCCAAGGGCTCGTCAATGAAGTGTTTTCGGGCGTCGCTGAAAACTACGACCTAATGAACGATCTCATGTCGAGCGGCCTGCACCGCCTGTGGAAGCAAGACCTGATCGCGGCGATCAACCCGCCGAAGACCAATCAAGCGTTCCGGCTTCTGGATGTTGCAGGCGGCACCGGAGACGTGGCACTGCGCTATGCCGATGCGGGCGGACCCAACACAACCGCAGTGATTTGCGATATCAATCCGCAAATGCTTGAAGTGGGCCGCCGCAAGGTGCGCGACGCGCGGCTCGAAGATCGCATTTCACTCGTGGAAGGCAACGCCGAAGTACTGCCATTTGAAAGCCGCATGTTTGACGCTTACACAATCTCGTTTGGTATTCGAAATGTGACACATATCGATGCGGCGCTGCGTGAAGCCTTCCGGGTGCTCAAAACCGGCGGACGTTTCTTGTGTCTCGAATTCTCGGAGTGCCAAGTTCCGCTGCTCGACAAGATTTATGACTTCCATTCTTTTGAAATCATCCCGAGGCTTGGCAAGCTGGCAGCAGGTGCCGCAGAGCCGTATCAATACCTCGTCGAGAGCATTCGCAAATTCCCCAATCAGGAAAACTTTTCCGGCATGATCCGCGAGGCGGGATTTGAGCGTGTGTCGTATCGCAACTTGACCGGCGGCATCGCAGCCATCCATTCGGGTTGGAAAATATAGGTACTTGGTTGGCGCGTCCCGACTCTCCTCCGGAGAGCCGGCGGGGACGCGCAGCCGGGCATCGGAGCGCGCAAAGCAATAAGATGCAGCTACAGCCATATTGCGAGCATCGCTTGGCAACGCTGAGACGTGACAGTGCTTGCCAGTGCCGCGCGGTGCACGTACCGCTTGCCCAATGACCAATGCCCTTCTCAACACCCTGCGGCTGGCCAAGGCCGGCATCGTGCTTGCCCAGCATGGCGTGCGCTTTGTGCCCCAAGGCCAGAAAGTGCCGCTGCCCTTGAAGCTGGCACATGCCGCCACATGGCCGATCCGCGTGATAGCCGCGCCGTTCAACGCGGGCAAACCTGCCGACACACGCATTTCGCGCGCGCTTGCATCCCTCGGGCCGTCGTACATCAAACTTGGCCAGTTCATGGCGACGCGCGGTGACATTATCGGCCTAGATCTCGCGCGCGACCTTTCGCACCTCCAAGACCGCCTGCCACCATTCTCTATGACTGAAGCGCGCAAAGCCATTGAAGACGCACTCGGCGGAAAACTCGAAGATCATTTCGTTGAGTTTGGCCCGCCGGTCGCCGCCGCATCGATCTCTCAGGTGCACAAAGCCGTTGTGATCGACAAGGGCGAGCGCCGCACGGTCGCAGTCAAAATTTTGCGGCCCGGCGTTGAGAAGCGCTTCAAACGAGATCTCGACAGCTACTTTTTTGCAGCTGGCCTGGTCGAACGGTTTCACGAGCCCTCGCGCCGCCTGCGCCCGCTGGCCGTCGTCGATAATCTCAAAAGAACGACCGACCTCGAAATGGACCTGCGGCTTGAGGCGGCGGCCATTTCAGAGATGGCGGACAACATCAAAGCCGAAACCGATTTCCGCGTGCCCGGCGTCGATTGGAAGCGGACAGCAAAGCGCGTGCTCACGATCGAGTGGATCGACGGCACATCGATCACCAATCATGCCGCACTCAAACATGCCGGCCACGATTTCAATGCGCTCGGCCTCACCGTGCTGCGCTCGTTCCTGCTGCACGCCATGCGCGATGGTTTCTTTCATGCCGATATGCACCAGGGTAATCTGTTCGTCGACAGCCAAGGCCGCGTGGTCGCCGTTGACTTTGGCATCATGGGGCGCATTGGCCCGCGAGAACGCAGGTTCCTCGCCGAGATACTGCACGGCCTGATCACGCGTGACTATCAGCGGGCCGCCGAAGTGCATTTTTGGGCAGGCTATGTGCCCCCGCATCATCCCGTCGAAGTGTTTGCTCAAGCGCTGCGCGCCGTAGGCGAACCGATCCACGGACGCCCCCCCGAAGACGTTTCGATGGCCGATCTGCTGGGACAGCTATTTGCCTACACCGAAGTCTTCGACATGCAGACGCGGCCGGAACTCATACTCTTGCAAAAGAGCATGGTGATTGTGGAAGGCGTAGCGCGTCAGTTGAACCCCGCCCTCAACCTTTTCATGGCAGCAGAACCCATTGCAAAGACCTGGATGGAAGATAACCTCGGTGCCATGGGCCGCATTCGCGAGGCCGGTGAGGGTGCGACGACGATGGCGAAGGTTCTAGCCGAGGTGCCGCGCCTGATGCAGCAAGCCGAGCAGACGGCGATTTCACTCAGCGAAATGACCCGCGGCGGCTTCCGGCTTGACGATGTGACCATTGCCAAGCTTGCAAAATCTGAGGCGCGTCATGGCCGGTGGAAAAGCGTTGCATTGTGGCTGGGTGCAGTCAGCCTTGCAATAATGGCGCTCGCGCAGTTGGGCGCCATTGGGCGGGGGTGATGCCATCATCCCCCCGCACACTTTCACTTCTTACACGGCACCGTAATATTGACGTAGGGTAGCTTCACGCGGCAATCGCCGTTGCCTACTTTCTTAAGGCCATAGCCGTCGCCGAATTCTTTGCCATCAAGTTTGTCAACGAGATCGCCGAGATTGTCCGGCATATCTGCGCCCGCCTCATCAGCTTCTGCCACCTGAGGCTCTGGCTCCTGTTGCGGTGCTTGCTCAGGTGCTGCCACTGCTGCCGGCTTGGCCTCTGCCGGTTTTGGTTGGACAACGTCTTTCGCTGGTGCCTGGGCTTTGGAAACCTCGGCTGCGGCCGGCGCCGGCGTTGCCGAAGATGCGGGGGTATTGGCAGCCGGTGCTGGAATTTTGGCAGCCTCAGTTGCGGCCGGCGCCGGCGTTGCAACGGGTGCCTTTGCAATCGAAGCCGTCTCGGCTGGTTTTGAAGGAGCTACTTGCGGGACAGCCTTGGCTTCAATGTTTGCCGCATCGCAACGCTGCAGATCGGCTGGTGCCGGCTTCCAGATCATGGTTTTAGAAAAGAACTTCGACCCAGCGTAACCTTTAACGCGCAGCGTGCCATCAGACAACGGCTTCAATTCCACATCGTAGCGGCGTTTCTTATCGGGGCTGTAAATCCAGCCGTTGTCCCACAGGCCGCTACCGACAGATACGGCATCGCCGATGATCTGCTTGCCGCAACCGCGCGAGGCGTCGCCTTCATCGCGCGTCCACACGACGTGACCGCAGAGCTTTCCGCCGCAGTCTTTGATTTCGATGGCACCGCGCCCCGTATCATTCATCCAAACGCCTTTTGCATCGGATGCTGCCTGTGCGGCTTGTGAAGCAAAGCATACGGCTGCAAGCGTGGCAAAACTTGAAACAATTGTTTTCGTGCGCATAACGGCCTCCTCATGGCAGGGTGCAGGACCTTGGCCTGCCACATCCGACTGGGACGAGGTTCAGACTGACTGGTCGCTGCTCATGACGCAACCTTTAACCGGTGCGGCCGTTAACGCTGTTCCGGCGGGAACAGGCTCATCACGTCTCATACGGCCGCAACCGCTTCAAACGCTCGGGCTCCAGCGCCATATACTCCGCCTGAACATGCGTAATGTAATCGCGCTGAAGCGGCACCGCGTCGCGCTGACGCGCCAACTGCATGTGGAACACAAGCTGGCTTCCCGTGCGGAACATCAACTCGCAACTAATCAGATAGAACTCAAACATCCGGCAGAACCGCTCGTCATACATGGCTGCGATTTTCGCACGGTTGGCGTCGAAACGCTCGCACCAGTGACGCAGCGTTTTGGCATAATGCACCCGCAGGAATTCAAGGTCCGTCACCCATAGCTGCGCCTGCTCGACGACGGGAAACACTTCCGACAACGCTGGCGAATAGGCACCTGGGAAAATGTACTTGCGCAGCCATGGACTCGCCGTGCCGGGAGGGCTCATCTTGCCAATCGAATGCAGCAGCATCACGCCATCGTCTTTCAGCATGGCGTTTACCTTAGCGAAAAACTCCGGATAGTGACCGACACCCACGTGCTCAAACATGCCCACCG
>JANNXL010000516.1:0-1551 GCA_031409575.1 Hyphomicrobium sp. | reverse complement strand
CGTCAGATCGGTGCGGTCCTGACCTATGAAGTCGCTCTCGTTGATGCCAGCGCCTGCCGTCGCCACGAGGTCGTGGAAGATTTCATATTCTGCGCGCACGTCGCCGGCGTGCGAAATGCGCCCGCTATCCTGAGCGCCAATCTCGTCTTCGATGGCGTATCTTGCCGTGGCGTACAACGAAAGCCGTTGCGTCGGTAACCAGCGCAGATGCCCTTCTAGAAGTTGTGTTTGCAGGGTGTCGAGATCGGCGCGGTCGTAATCGCGCCAGCCCATGCCGCCGAGAAGCTCCCACTTGAGCAGAGGATTGGTTTCCCAGGCGATGCCGGCGAGTGCTTCATAGCCATTGGCATCGCGATCAGTGTTGGAGCCGCCTTCATTGTTTGTACGCAGGACGCGCACCTTGCCGATGGCTTCATAGCCTGGCGAAAAGCGATAACCGGCCCGCAATTGGGCGCTGAAAATCGTCTGGTCGCGGGTATCCTCGTCCAGTGTACTGCCGTCGGTGGCGCGGATATCTTGGAAGTTCTGGCTTTCAGCCGTGAGGCTCACTGTGCCGTACAATTTACCTGCATCGTGCGTGAGCCCGATGGTTGCAAGGTTGCGCAGCACAGGCACGGGTTCAGCGGCCGTAAGCGGTGCGGTGATAGCACCGCGCTCTTCGTGATCAAACGCCGTCACCGCTGTGAACCCTAATGTGTTGGCGTGATCGATGTGGATGGCGCTGCGCAGGCTGGCATCGGCATTGAAGTAATCTTGATCGGGATGGTCGAGATAAGAAACAAGCTTGGCGCCGAGGTTGAAATCCAAGACGTGGCGCGGCAAATGCGATTGCGCACTGAGCGCTGCACTGAATTCCGAACGCCAGTCGCGCTGCTTATTCGTTGCTGACCCATAGATGTTGTCGTCATAGACGAGCGCTTCGTCGGCATAAGGGAACAGAATATAGTTTCCGGCGCGGATGCCATCGGGAAGGGCAAACTTGCGGTCGCGTTCGCTGACGGCCTCGACCCCGTACTTCTTGATGTCGTCATAAAATTTCAAACGGTCACGGCTGGCAATGGTTTCAGTAATCAGGCCGCTTTCAGAGCTGAGATCGAGAGCTGCAGCAGGGGATACACCCGTCACCGTCATGGCTGCTGCCGCGGCAACGCCAGCGAGCTGCCACCCCGTTGCCGGGGCAGCCGTTTCGCAGCGATGGTGGCTTTTGATCATTGAAGCAGGGAAATCTTTGTGCCGGTTTTTTCTCTTTGGGTCTTGAAGAGGCTTGTGAGGGATGCGCTAGAAGAACCTTTCGGGAATTTGCAGATTGTCGCCGGGCAGGACTGGAACGTCGCTCGGCAGCGCAATGCGGGCGGCATGCTCGCCCTCACGCGTGATCAGAATGCTGGATTGGTCGGCGCGGTAAGTGTAGCCGCCCGCGATCGCGACGGCGTCACGCAATGTCAATCCGGGCTTGTAAGGGAACTCGCCGCCGGTTTTCACTTCGCCGTGGACGTAAATGCCGCGGTAGTTCGTGATCTCGACGGTGACTTTCGGATTTTTCAAATAGCC
>JANNXL010000515.1:0-3318 GCA_031409575.1 Hyphomicrobium sp. | reverse complement strand
TATGCATTCTGCCGCCTCGCCGATGACGCCGTTGATCTGAGCGATACGCCGGTCGATGCACTCGCGGTCCTGACGCAGCGTCTTGATCGAGCTTTCGATGGCCGTCCGCTCAACAACCCAGCGGATCGCGCATTCGCGCGTACCGTTGAACGCTTTAATGTGCCAAAGGCGCTTCCAGCGGCCCTGCTCGAAGGCTTCGAGTGGGACGCGCGCTTGCAGCGCTACGATTCGCTTTCGGACTTGCATGGCTATGCCGCCCGTGTGGCCGGCACCGTCGGCGCAATGATGGCGCTGCTAATGGGCGCGCGTGAAACCTCACAAATAGCCCGCGCGACTGATCTCGGTGCTGCCATGCAGCTGACCAACATTGCCCGTGACGTCGGAGAAGATGCGCGCAATGGCCGTTTGTATCTGCCGCAGCAGTGGATGCGTGAAGCCGGACTTGATCCGGACGAATGGCTGGCTGATCCTCAATTCAATCCCGCTCTCGCCTCGGTCATCGCGCGCCTGCTGACAGCCGCCCAACATCTGTATGAGCGCGCGGGCGCTGGCATTCAAAGCCTTCCAGCCGATTGCCGCCCCGGCATTTATGCCGCCCGTTTCCTGTATGCCGAGATCGGTCACGAACTCGAACGCAAGGGGCTCGACTCCGTGTCGCGGCGCACGGTCGTTTCGGGCACGCGCAAGGTCCAGCTTCTGGCGCGCGCGCTCGCTGCCGCTGCACCCAGCCGGGAAGAGGCTGTTACGGGCTTGCTCGAAGAAGCGCGATTTCTGGTTGAGGCGGCTGCCGCGTCGGGACTGCCGCAAGAGGCTGCGGCCGGACACACCCGCGCCCGGTCCGAAGCGCTTCCGCCATGGTGGGATTTTCACGGCCGCGCTGTGCGCCTGATCGAATTCTTCGAGCATCTCGAACGCCGCGACCAGGAAAGCCGCGCCACCAAGTTCGGCCCCATCGAAGTTGGGGTGTCGCTGTCGCGAGAGGGGGGCATATCGTGACGTATTGGTTCGGTGCCGTCCTCGCCCCATTTGCAGCGTGGCTCTTGTGGCAGTCCTATCACCACTGGCAGCGCGTGAACGCCGCTCGCGCAGCCCTTCCAGCCAGCTGCACGCCGCCCGCAGACGAAAATTCAGATCCCCGCTCGCTCGCCGGCTTCGGCGAAATCGCTCTGCCGATCGTGCTCACTGCGCTGGTGTTTTCCGCTGTTGAATGCATTGCCGCCTACAAGGTGGCAGGCGGCGAAAAGGTCTTATCGCTGTTTGATATTGGGGTGGTTCTGGCCACTCTGGCTGCCTACGGTTTGAACTTCACTTTGAAGGTCAAATGCCGGATGCCCAAGACGGACAACCAGGCCTCAAACGACAACGCCGCTCCTGTGCCATGGCCGCAACGGCTTGCTCTGCAAGCGCTGCAAGCTGAACAGGCGCGGCTGCGGCAACCCTACGCGTCTGAAAGCCTTAACAAAACCACCAATCAACGACTGGATCGGCTAACGTCAGCGTAACCGTTGAGAACCCGTCCGGCAGCCTTGGAGTAAACGCCATGACCACTCAGTCGCACAATACCGGCGCCCGGGCCAAGCCGTTGCTCGATCAGGTGAATATTCCCGAGGATCTGCGCAAGCTGCCCGAAAGCGACCTGCGCCAGTTCGCCGACGAACTGCGTGAGGAAATGATCGAGGCGGTGTCGGAGACGGGCGGGCATCTGGGCGCGGGTCTCGGCGTCGTCGAACTGACAGTGGCCTTGCACTACCTGTTTGACACGCCGCGTGACCGGCTCATCTGGGACGTTGGCCATCAAGCCTATCCGCACAAAATTATCACCGGACGCCGCGATCGCATCCGCACCATCCGCCAGGGCGGCGGGCTATCAGGCTTCACCAAGCGCGCAGAGAGTGAATACGATCCGTTCGGTGCAGCGCACTCGTCCACGTCGATTTCCGCCGGCCTTGGTATGGCAGTTGCCCGCAATCTGAAGGGCGGCAAGAACAATGTGATCGCAGTTATCGGTGACGGTGCCATGAGTGCCGGCATGGCCTACGAGGCCTTGAACAATGCTGGCGCACGCGATGAGCGCCTGATCGTCATCCTGAACGACAACGACATGTCGATTGCGCCGCCGACAGGCGCGCTGTCGAAATACCTGACGCGTGCCACGTCGAGCGGCACCTATCTGCAGTGGCGCGACTATGCCAAGCAGCTGGCTAAGAAGCTGCCCAAGAAGTGGGAGCGCCGCGCCGCCCGCGTCGAAGAAATGTCGCGCACGGCCTGGTCGGGCGGCATGTGGTTTGAAGAGCTTGGCTTCTACTACGTCGGCCCGATCGACGGTCACGATCTGAGCCAGCTCATTCCGGTGCTGCGCAACGTGCGCGACTCGGATCAAGCGCCCGTGCTCGTTCACGTCGTCACGAAAAAGGGTAAGGGCTACGGCCCGGCCGAAGCTTCCGACGACAAGTATCACGGTGTTGCGAAATTTAATGTCGTGACTGGCGCGCAAATGAAGCCGAAGGCCAGCGCACCAAGCTACACCAAAGTGTTTGGCGATAGCCTCGTTGAAGAAGCCCGCAAAGACGAACGCATCGTCGGTGTTACCGCCGCCATGCCCGATGGCACTGGCCTCGACATTTTTGGAAAGTCGTTCCCAGACCGCACATTCGATGTCGGAATTGCCGAGCAGCATGCCGTTACGTTTGCAGCTGGCATGGCCACCGAAGGCTTCAAGCCGTTTGCGGCGATCTATTCGACATTCTTGCAGCGTGGCTATGACCAGATCGTGCACGACGTTGCCATCCAGAAGCTGCCAGTGCGGTTCGCAATTGATCGCGCAGGCCTGGTTGGCGCCGACGGTCCGACGCACGCTGGCACATTCGATCTCGCTTACCTCGGCTGCCTGCCGGATTTTGTGGTGATGGCTCCGTCCGATGAGGCCGAACTGAAGCACATGATCGCAACAGCCGTTCAAATCGATGACCGGCCGTCGGCGTTCCGCTATCCACGCGGCGAAGGCACTGGCGTGGCGTTACCAGACGCTGGAGTACCGCTGGAAATCGGCCGCGGCCGCATCCTGCGCGAAGGCTCGGCCGTTGCCATCCTGTCGCTTGGCACACGCTTGCAGGAAAGCTTGAAAGCCGCTGATCAGCTCGCAGCCTTCGGGTTGTCGGCAACGGTGGCGGATGCGCGCTTCATGAAGCCGCTCGATCAGGAACTCATCCGCCGCCTCGCGCAGAACCACGAGGTTCTGGTGACGGTTGAAGAAGGCAGCGTGGGCGGTTTCGGCAGCCACGTTCTGCAATACCTTGCAGAAGCGAACCTGTTCTCAAC
>JANNXL010000514.1:0-3992 GCA_031409575.1 Hyphomicrobium sp. | reverse complement strand
CCGCAATCCGGCGTTTTACACGTCCTGCGGCGTCGCGGACACGCCCGAGGGGCGCTACGAATTGATTGTCTTATTCTTGGTCCTGGCCGTTGACCGGCTACGTCAGGCGAGCGCAGACAGCCTGGAATTGCAACGCCATGTGATCGAAGCATTTGTCACCGACATGGACGACAACATGCGCGAAATGGGCGTCGGAGATTTGACCGTGCCCAAAAAGGTCAAGCGCGCCGCAGCCGGACTTCTTGAACGTCTTGAGCAGTATCGCGCAGCTCTTTTGGCCCGCGATGATACCGCTCTGCAATCGGCGTTGGAGACGAACATTCCTGCAGTCGCTGCCACAGCTGGCGGTTCAGCGCTGCTCGCCAGAGCTGTGCGCGCCGATGCCCGGCATTTGGCTGCACTGCAAGACAAGGCAGTACTCGCCGGACAGGTGAGCTTTTCGAGTGAGCCGGTTGGGGATTGAGAAGTAGAAGCGCGTGATGGGAGGGGTCTGACCCCTTACACGTGGACATTGACGCCTGATCGCCCCACGTGCTTGCCGATAAGTACCACACGCGCCTCGCTGCCGCACTGGCCGAAACAAAGGAACTCCCCGCTATGACATCCGAGCCTGCCGCACCTTTAGTGTGGAACCACCCGGCGGCCAACATTGGCGCGCGCGGCGTTAACGTCGAGCGCGCAGCCACGCCTGTCGAGCTTGAAGCCTTAAAGGAAGCGCTTGGCGTTCTGGCTGTGGACACGTTCCAAGCCCACTACACAATCAAACAAGAAGGCAAAGTTTGCTTTCGCTTTTCGGGTACGTTTACTGCGCAGATCAGCCAAGCCTGTATCGTCACGCTCGAACCGGTTGCCGAAAAAGTTTCAGAAACCTTCAGCGTTGATTTCCGCCCGCCTGATCGCGTCACAGAGCCCGAACAGCAGGAGCGCTCCGTTCTCGATGAGCCAGACGTGGAGGCGCTGACCGGCGAAGCAATCGAAGCCGGACGGGTTTTGTTTGAACTACTCAGTGCAGCACTCGATCCCTATCCACGCAAAGGTGAAGCCGAGTTTTCTTGGCAAGATCCCAAGGCCGGCGCGGCCGAGGCCGCAAAACTGCACCCGTTTGCGGCGCTATCTAAACTGAAAAGCAAAGACTAATCAGTCGACTAACGTGCAGACGATGTGAAACGTGCTTCGCACCACACTGCGGTGGATTGGCCCATACAAAGCGGTTTTTTTCGCGCTCGTGAATGGCTATGGTCCGCCCCAATTCAATTTTTGAGGCAGCCAGCATCCGCCGCCCGGCCCGCGCCTCAACACCGGCTCATCGCAAGGCAATCCAAAGAATGGCTCAGCCGAAAACGCTTGCGCTTGACGCTATGGGAGGCGATCACGGCCCCGAGGTTGTGGTTCCCGGTGCTGCCATTTCACTGGTGCGCCATCCTGACTTGAGCTTCATCTTTTATGGCGACGAAACGCGCATCAAAGCAGCCCTTGCGTCCGAGCCAGCGCTCGCGCAAAAATCGCGTGTCGTTCACACCGATCTCGCAGTCTCCATGCATGAAAAGCCAAGCCAGGCGCTGCGCCGCGGCAAGGGAAGCAGCATGTGGCTGGCGCTCGAGGCCGTCAAATCCGGTGAGGCGCACGCCGCTGTCTCGGCCGGCAACACCGGCGCGCTGATGGCCATGTCGAAACTCGTATTGCGGCCCATGCAAGGTTTGCAGCGGCCAGCCATTGCCGCCCTGTGGCCGACAATTAAGTCCGAATGCATCGTGCTGGACGTGGGGGCGAATATTGGAGCGACCTCGCTACAGCTCGCAGAGTTCGCACTCATGGGCGCTGCCATGGCGCGGGCCCTGTTCCATGTTGAACGCCCCACAGTCGGCTTGCTCAATGTCGGCGTTGAAGAAATCAAAGGCGCCGAAGAAGTGCGTGAAGCAAACGCGCTGCTCAAAGCACCTGGCCTTCCCCTCGACTACCGCGGCTTTGTCGAAGGCAACGAAATCGGTCTCGGCAAGGTTGACGTGGTGGTGGTTGAAGGCTTTGCCGGCAACATCGCCCTCAAGACGGCCGAAGGCACGGCACGGCAAATCAGCCAGTACCTCAAGGACGCAATGAACCGGTCTTGGGCCTCAAAACTTGGCGCAGTGCTGGCGCGCGGCGGCTTCCGTGTTCTGAAACAAAAGCTCGATCCGCGCCGCATAAATGGCGGCACATTCCTGGGCCTCAACGGCATTGCCATCAAAAGTCATGGCGGCACCGATGCCTTGGGTTTTGCAAGCGCCGTCGATCTTGGCTACGAAATGGCTGTCAGCGGTCTGTTGGAACGCCTTGCAGCCGATACGGCAGCCTTTCACCACGTACTGGCGGCAACTCCGGCGCCTGCGGTGCAAGTCGTGCCCGCAGGATCGTGACAACGTATTTCGCAGCCGCATAACGACAGACAAGAGGTTTCCGGTGGCAGTCATTCGATCAGTCGTTCGTGGCGTAGGAGCCAGTCTGCCACGGCGCTTGGTGACCAACGAGGATCTCGCCAAGATCGTCGACACGACGCACGAATGGATTGTGGAACGCTCCGGCATTGAACAGCGCTACATTGCCAGCGACGACGAGCTGACCTCAACATTGGGAACTGCCGCGGCCCACCAGGCGCTCGTGCGGGCTGGCATCGACCCCATCGACATCGATCTTGTGATCTGTGCCACGGCGACGCCTGACAAAACATTTCCGGCAACCGCCGTCAAAATCCAAGCTGCCCTTGGCGTTACAAAGGGGGCGGCGTTTGACGTGCAGGCCGTGTGTTCGGGCTTTATCTACGCTATGACGATTGCCGACAACTTCCTGAAAACCGGGCAGTCCAAGCGGGCGCTGGTGATTGGGGCTGAAACATTTTCACGCATTCTAGACTGGTCAGATCGCAGCACATGCGTGTTGTTTGGCGATGGTGCTGGCGCGGTTGTTTTGGAGGCCCAGCAACAGCATGGCACGCGCGAGGATCGCGGCATCATTGCCACGCGCATCCGCTCGGATGGCCGTTATGAAGATTTGCTGTATGTCGACGGTGGTCCAGGCTCCACAAAAACCGTCGGCCATTTGCGCATGAATGGCCGCGAAGTGTTCCGCCATGCGGTGCAGAAAATTTCAGGCGTAATTGAAGAAACACTTCTGATGACCGGCTATGCCGCCGATGAGATCGATCTCTTTGTGCCGCATCAGGCCAACGGGCGCATTCTCGATGGCATCGCCAAAAAGCTCGGCGTCTCACCGTCTAAAATCGTCATGACCCTCAACAAGCACGGCAATACCTCGGCCGCGTCGATCCCGCTCGCATTGAACCATGCGTTCGAGGAGCATCGCATCAAAGAGGGCAGTTTGGTGCTGATGGAAGCTATGGGTGGCGGCTTTACTTGGGGGGCCGTGCTGGTTCGCTGGTAACCCCGGGTTCGACTTGCTGATGCAAAATTGCAGCATTGGCAAAATACGTGTTTAATTTCAGTTGCTTGCACGCTTAGATGGTTGACCTCAGACGTGACCCTCACTAGTTTGTCAAAAAAATGAAGGTCTGGGGAGGCGTACACAGATGAGCGACAAGACTCTGACACGTGCGGATTTGGCCGAAGCGGTGGTTCGCAAGGTTGGTCTGCCACGCAATGAATCGCAGGACCTCGTTGAATTGGTGCTCAACGAAATTTCGACGGCGCTGTCACAAGGCGAGCCCGTGAAACTCTCGTCATTCGGATCGTTCGGCATCCGTCAAAAGGGCCAGCGCATTGGCCGCAACCCCAAGACCGGCAAAGAAGTGCCGATCACACCGCGCCGTGTGCTCGTATTCCGCCCGAGCAACATTATGAAAGACCGCATCAACTCTGGTCTCGGCCGCGATAAAGCCGCGGAATAACTCTCTTGTTGGCCCGCTCCGACACGCGTTCCGCGCACCGGCCGTCGCGGGCGAGGGGGTCGCGCGTACCGGCCGGCTCTCCGGAGGAGAGTTGGGACGCGTCAACAAAAAACTG
>JANNXL010000513.1:0-9779 GCA_031409575.1 Hyphomicrobium sp. | reverse complement strand
CAGGAACTGAGACAGTACCGGGGCCGCATTCCAGCTGGTGAAAAAATCACGCGCAAGGACGCCTACCCAGATGGCGAATTCTGATGTTTTTTTCGATACCAACGTCGTTGCGTATCTCTTTACGGGTGAACTTGAAAAAGCGGGTGTCTCTGAGAAACTGATTTCGACCGGTGGCACAGTCAGCGTGCAGGTCCTGAACGAGTCCGCCATGGTGCTGCGCCGCAAATACAACGCGACATGGCCGGAAATTGAAGCCTTGTCTGAAACAGTTCGCAAGGCGTGTACGGTCTTTCCATTGACGGAAGATGTCCACGTTCGAGGCCTCGCTCTAGCAGCACGATACAAGTTCCACATATACGACAGTATGATCGTGGCAGCCGCGCAGCTTGCGGGCTGCACGATATTGTACACAGAGGACCTGCAAGACGGCCAGGAGATCGACGGGCTCACGATCCGCAATCCTTACCACTCAACATGATCACGCGCGCACCTGCGCTGTCTCTGCATCCCGCGCCTTGGCCAGTTCGGTTAGCGCGCGGCGATACTCTGTTGGCATGACCTTGCGGAATTTCGGCAGATAGGTCTCGAAGTTTTTCAAGATCATCTGCGCCTTGGCCGAGTTGGTGTAGTGCGCATGCCGTGACAGCAGCGCGTGCAGACGTTCGGCGTCTTGCTCGCGCATATCGATCATCACATCGGCAAGCGGTTTGTTGGCGCTGTCACCATCGGGCTTGGCAAGCTTGAACATGAGCGCGCTGTTGGCCTTGATGGATTCGAGTTCTACCATCTCCTTGTTGAGGCGGCCTTCCAGATCACCCTTTTCGTCGAGCACATAGGCGATGCCGCCCGACATGCCGGCTGCAAAGTTGCGCCCCGTGGGGCCAAGCACAACGACCACGCCGCCGGTCATATATTCGCAGCCGTGGTCACCTGTGCCTTCAACGACGGCATATGCGCCCGAGTTGCGGACTGCAAAACGCTCACCGGCAATGCCGCGGATATAGCACTCGCCGAGGATGGCTCCGTACATGACCGTATTGCCGACGATGATGCTCTCTTCGGGAACGATGCCGGACTTAGGATTGGGCCGCACGATAATCTTGGCACCCGACAGTCCTTTGCCGACGTAGTCGTTGCCTTCGCCGACGAGATCGAGCGTCAGGCCCTTGGCCCCCCAAGCTCCGAACGCCTGGCCGGCCGTTCCCTTAAGCGTCAGCCAGATCGAATCTTCGGGCAAACCAGTGTGGCCGTAGCGTTTTGCGATCTCGCCCGACAGCATGGCCCCGGCCGAGCGGTCCGAATTGCGGATCTCGACCTCGTGACGCACTGGCTTTTTGGACTCAAGCGCGAGCTTGGCCAGAGCGATCAACCTATTGTCGAGCACCTTGTCGAGGCCGTGGTTCTGGCGTTCACAGTTAAAGATAGCATCTCCCTTGGCGGGCGTGGGCTTGTGGAACAGGCGGCCGAAGTCGAGACCGCGCGCCTTCCAGTGCTCAATGGCGCGATCCTTGTCGAGCATATCAGTCTGGCCAGTGAGCTCGGAGAGTTTGCGCACGCCAAGTGCTGCCATCAACTCTCGCACTTCTTCGGCGACGAAGAAGAAGTAGTTGACCACATGCTCGGGCTTGCCGGTAAAACGCGCGCGCAGCACCGGATCTTGCGTCGCAACGCCGACGGGGCAGGTATTGAGGTGGCACTTGCGCATCATGATGCAGCCGGCCGCAATGAGCGGAGCCGTAGCAAAGCCGAATTCATCAGCGCCCAAAAGTGCGCCGACGATCACATCGCGGCCCGTGCGAAGTCCACCATCGACCTGCACGGCAATGCGCGAGCGCAGGCGGTTGATAACAAGAGTCTGATGGGTTTCGGCGAGGCCGATTTCCCACGGGCTGCCCGCGTGCTTGATCGAGGTGAGGGGCGACGCGCCGGTGCCGCCTTCATATCCCGAAATGGTGACATGATCAGCGCGCGCCTTGGCAACGCCGGCGGCAACAGTGCCGACACCCACTTCGGAAACGAGTTTAACCGAGACATCGGCAGCAGGATTGACGTTCTTCAAATCGAAGATCAGCTGCGCCAGATCTTCGATCGAATAAATGTCGTGATGCGGCGGCGGTGAAATGAGCCCTACACCCGGCGTTGAGTGGCGCACCTTGGCAATGGTCGCATCAACCTTGTGGCCGGGCAACTGCCCGCCCTCGCCGGGCTTGGCACCCTGTGCCATCTTTATCTGCATCATATCCGAATTCACGAGATACTCGGTCGTGACGCCGAAGCGGCCCGACGCGACCTGCTTGATGGCCGAACGCATGTTGTCGCCGTTGGGCAGCGGCTTATACCGGTCGGATTCTTCGCCGCCTTCGCCCGTGTTCGATTTGCCGCCCATGCGGTTCATGGCGATGGCGAGCGTGGTGTGGGCTTCGCGCGAAATCGACCCGTAACTCATGGCGCCGGTTGAGAAGCGCTTGACGAGGCTGGCGGCGGATTCGACTTCGTCTAGTGGTACCGGCTTGCGGCCCATTTCCTCGGCCGAGCGAATGCGGAACAGACCGCGCATGGTCAGCAGCTGTTCGGCCTGCTCGTTGATGCTCCTCGAATAATCGCGGAACTTCTGCGGAACTTTTCCGGCCATTGCATCGGCGTTGTCTGTTGAGCGCACGGCGTGCTGAAGGTCCGCCACCGTACCCGGACGCCAGACATGCGCTTCCCCACGCACACGGTAGGCATAATCTCCGCCCACTTCGAGCGCGTTCTCGAGAACTGGCGCATCGCCAAAGGCCGCCGCATGCCGCTCGACAGTTTCGCGCGCGATCTCGCGCAAACCCACGCCTTCGATCTGGGTATGCGTGCCCCTGAAGTACCGGTTGACGAAGGCCTGGCGCAAACCAATGGCGTCGAAAATCTGCGCGCCGCAATAAGACTGATAGGTCGAGATGCCCATCTTGGCCATGACCTTCATCAGCGCCTTGCCAACGGCCTTGATGTATTTCTTCTTGACGTCGTCCGCTGTCAGCCCGGCGCCGAGATCGGGCAGCATGGCGGTCAGAGTGTCGAATGCGAGATACGGATTGATGGCCTCAGCGCCGTATCCAGCCAGTGTGCAGAACTGGTGGATCTCATTAGCTTCGCCCGTTTCAACCACAAGCCCAACCGATGTGCGCAGACCCTGCGTGATCAGGTGATGATGCACGGCCGAGGTAGCAAGCAGCGACGGGATCGGCACGCGGCCTGGCCCGCAGGCCCGGTCAGACAGAATAATGATGTTGGTGTCGTTGGACCGCACGGCCTCTTCGGCTTCGGCGCAAACAACGTCAAGCGCCGGTCCCATGCCGGCTTCGCCATGGCCTGCGGGGTACGTGATGTCGAGCGTGATTGAAGCGAAGTGGTTGTCCTTTACGGCGCCGATGGCGCGGATGCGCTCTAGGTCTTCGTTGGTCAGGATCGGCTGAGTCACTTCCAGACGTTTAACTTTGGACGTGCCTTCAAGATCGAGGATGTTCGGGCGCGGGCCAATGAACGAGACAAGACTCATCACCAGTTCTTCGCGAATTGAATCGATCGGTGGATTCGTTACCTGCGCAAAGTTCTGCTTGAAATACGTGTGCAGGAGTTTTGACTTGGACGACAGTGCCGAGATCGGCGCGTCATTACCCATCGAGCCGACGGCTTCCTCGCCTTTTGCGCCCATGGGCGTCATGAGGAACTTGAGGCTTTCCTGCGTGTAGCCGAAGGCCTGCTGCAGATCGAGCAAGCTGATGTTGGACTTCTTACCAGCCTGCTTGGGCGGCAGCGGCAGGTCTGACACCATAATCTGCGTGCGCTTGACCCAGGTCTCATACGGATGGCTGGCGGCAATTTGAGCCTTCAGTTCGTCATCGGAAACGATGCAGCCTTTTTCGAGGTCGATCAACAGCATCTTGCCAGGCTGCAAACGCCACTTCTTGACGATTTTGTCTTCGGCAACCGGCAGTACGCCCGACTCAGACGACATGATCACCACGTCGTCTTTGGTCACGAGATAGCGGGCGGGCCGCAAGCCGTTGCGGTCGAGCGTCGCGCCAATCTGGCGGCCATCGGTAAAGGCCATTGCGGCGGGGCCATCCCACGGCTCCATGAGACATGCGTGATACTCGTAGAAGGCACGGCGCTTGGGGTCCATGTTGGGATTGCCGGCCCACGCTTCCGGGATCAGCATCATGGCAGCATGCGCCAGGGAGTAGCCGCCCATCGTCAAAAATTCGAGCGCGTTATCGAAACACGCCGTATCGGACTGGCCTTCGTAAGAGATCGGCCACAGCTTGTTAATGTCGGGCCCAAATAGCGGCGACGACACGGAGGCCTGACGCGCCGCCATCCAATTGACGTTGCCGCGCAGCGTGTTGATTTCGCCGTTATGCGCCACCATCCGATAGGGGTGAGCCAGCTTCCAGGACGGGAACGTATTGGTCGAGAAGCGCTGATGCACGAGCGCCATGGCCGATGTCAGTCGCGGATCCGAAAGGTCTTTGTAATAGGCCTTGACCTGATACGACAGGAACATGCCCTTGTAGACGAGCGTGCGCGTCGACAAGCTCACCGTATAGTGGCCAATGTCACGCCCCTTGTAGGCGTTTTGAATGGCGTTTGAGACGACTTTGCGGACGAGATACAAACGCCGCTCGAACTCGTCTTGGTCGTCAACATCTGCTGGACGCGCGACGAACACCTGACGATGAATCGGTTCGGTGCCGCGCACCATGTCGGACAGTGAAGAATTGTCGACTGGCACAGACCGCCAGCCAAGCAGCTTCAAGCCTTCGTCTTTCAGGCAGCGTTCCCAGACGCGCTCACAATGCTGCGCAAGGCGCTCATCGCGCGGCATGAAGATGTGACCGGCCGCGTAATTGCCGGGCTCAGGCAGCGAGAACCCAGCGAGTTGGCACTCTTGCGCCAGAAATGTGTGCGGTACTTGGATGAGAATGCCGGCACCATCGCCCGCTAGTGGATCGGCGCCTACGGCGCCGCGATGTTCGAGGTTTGCCAGTACTTCCAGCGCGTCGGAAACGATCTTGTGCGACTTGCGCCCCTTCATGTCGGCGACGAAGCCAACACCGCAAGCGTCGCGCTCAAGCGCTGGGTCATAAAGACCTTGGCGTTCGGGGGCTTCATAAATGCCGGGGACAGAAAGTGGCGTGGTCATCGTTCGGCCTTTGGTGCCAAGTGGCGGAGCAAGAGGGAAGCGGGCAGAGATCAGAGCGCCAGACGCCCAAATTCAAAGTCTAAAGGAGGCCGTTTCGGGCAGATGTGAGCGAGGCAGTCGCGGGTCTAACAAGCGCGAGTGTGGCTTCACAGCCGCTTTGGGCGGCGTTTCCGCGGCTGCTTTATACACTGCATGATCTTCGTTTCATCAGCAACACGACACCCACCCAGCGCGCTTCCAGCGCTTCGCCGGCCCAAACCGTTGCGCAACAGGCATCAAACACGATGAGTTGACTACAAAGGACAGTATCACTGACCTTTTCTGTGCCATTTTTTACAGATTTTGGCAACCGGCACAAGCGGGAATGCGGGCCAGACCAGGGCCGGGGCCTTATCTGGATTTGCAGGTGGTGGCCGCGCAGATGCCGTTCAGAGTGGCGCGGTCCTGGTCGTCGCGTGCGCGCCGTTGCGCGTCGGCCTGATCGAACGAACGCTGCCTGGCCTTGAACTCGTCGCTCCGCCGCTCGACGTCAGCCTGCCGTTCTGCCGAGTTGAAGCTACGTTCGTCGTTTCGGCAGTTCTCGGATTTTGCGCGCGCTGCACGCTTAATCTGGATGCACCGCTCGACACTGTCGTTCCGGCTGCATTCGATATGCACAAAGCTGCAAGCGGAGGAGGGCGAGCCCGGCAACAGGATTGCAGCACCGAAAGCGATCAAAATTGCCGGCAACGTCCGCATGATGGAAACACTCGCAAACCTCACGACCCCATCGCCCAAGCTACACAAAAGGGCGGCAAGTTGAAACTCAACCGTGAGGGTATAGTTTCAGCGTAAGCCGCACGCTCAACTTAGATGCCGGACCCTTTCGAGCCCGGCACACTTTTGATCGCAAGCAACCCCATTCAAGGATGGCGCGTGGCAGCGCCTCCCATTAAGCCGCCGCTTCGATCTGCGCGATGTTGCGGTTTGCGGCTGAGCCATCGACGGAAATGGGCACACTCCGGGGCTTCATGCGCTCCGGCAAGTTACGCACCAGGTCAATCGAGAGCACGCCATCTGCAAGCGCGGCTGCACTCACTTCCACGTAGTCGGCAAGCTGGAACCGCCGCTCGAACGAGCGCGTGGCGATGCCACGGTGAAGATATTTTTTATCGGCCGTCTCAGGAGCCTTTTCGCCGCGCACGGTGAGCAGGCTTTCCTTGGCGTCAATCTTCAGCTCCGACGGATTGAAGCCCGCGACTGCCATCGTAATGCGGTAGTCGTTATCGCCCGTGCGCTCAATGTTATAGGGCGGGTACGTGACTTCGCTATCAAAGCCGCCGGCGGTATCAATGAGATGTGCGAGGCGGTCAAAGCCGATGGTCGAGCGGAACAGGGGGGCGAAATCTGCGTGTCTCATGGGTCATATCCTTCACAAGAAGCAACATGTGATCAGGCCCGCCAACCATTGGCCGGGCCCTGGCTTCGTCATTGTACCCCCGCACAAGGCGGCGGGCACGAGAAGGTATGTAGATGCGGGTTCTGTGAGTTCAAGGGGCTATAGCCCCTGACGGCCCAGCCGTTCCGGCCCGTTGCAAAGTGCTACGTTTCCGGCAGCCGGTTAAGGGGTTCACTCTGAACGACGTGAAATCTAGATGATGTTAAAGTCGATGCCGCCGGTGAGGACAAACTGTGCTTCCGAGTACCCCCTCATAAAGAAGGTCGCGGCAACTCCCGAGCCATCATTATAGATCACCCTCATACCTGGGTCGCTTAACGGGCCCGCCTCGAAGTCGTTGTTGGTAGAAATGATCGAAACGCCGATTAGGACGACTTTGTCGATGCCTGCCTCAAAATCTAAGATCTTGTCGTCGAACGACCCGGGAATGAGGAAGTTCTGAAAGCCGTCGCCATCCTGGAAAACGAATTGATCAGCGCCTTCATTGCCCAAGTAAAGGTCGGCACCTGCTCCACCCAACATAACATCATTCTCGGACCCGCCGGAGATGAAGGAATTCCCTGCACCATCCGCGATCACGTCGTTTCCCGCGCCGCCGATCAGATACGAAAAACTTGGTGTCGCTATGCCTACGTCACCGCTCATCACGATCCTGTCGTTTCCAGCCCCGCCGATGATGATCTGAAGGCCAGACGCTGTATCGAGCAGCGTGTCGTTGCCCGCGCCGCCATTGATCTGGTCGATGCCCTTGCCCCCGGTGATCGTGTCGTTCCCGCCATCGCCGAAAATCTTATCGTTGCCACGGCCACCGAGAATTGTATCTTTGCCATCGCCGCCTCTGAGAGTGTCATTGCCGCTCCCGCCATCGATCACATCGTTGCCAGCTTTGCCCTTGATCACATCGTCGCCGCCTAGACCAATAAGCTGATCGCGTCCGCTTGTGCCGTTGAGCTTGTCTTTTCCCCGCGTGCCGACTTTACGAACCATGACAGTATCCCCAAAAATACGCACAGAGCCCGGCGGCATAGCCACCGGACTGCCGTCAGCACGAATGCTCACATTGCGGACGATACGTACACTTTTTGAGGAATGTGTCGAGGCGGCTCATGCCGGAGCCGTTAACAGAAGCCGGCTGGTCTAACCATCAAAGTGCACGCGCGCTTAAAACTGGAAATCGCTGGCGTCGATCGAAGCGGCGGCCACATTGTCAATGCGGAAACTGCCAGTGCCGTATTCGACAACTGCCGAGCCGTTGTCATCGGAAATGAACAGGGCTGCGAAATCTGCAGCACCGGTCACAAGCCCGGAGAAATTTATGATATCGACGCCGTCTTCGAAGTCGGTGATGTGGTCGTCATAGCTGTTGTTGCCAAACGAGTTATACGCGCCATCGCCGTCGGTGAAGTAAAACGTATCGGCACCCGCGCCACCAGTCATCGTATCGGCACCGGCACCTCCGCGGAGAACGTCGTCGCCGTCGTCGCCGTTCAGATAGCTGTTACCGGCGAGACTGGTGAGGGTGTCGTTACCGGTGCCACCCTCCAAATCGCTGAGAATCAAGATGTTGGTGTTTCCAATACCGCTCGAAAGTAGAGTGTCATTGCCTTCACCTCCGTCGAGCAGATTGATGCTGTCACTGCTGTCAGAGAGCGTGTCGTTACCTTCGTCACCAAGCACGGTATCGTCACCCGCTCCACCGGTGAGTGTGTCATCACCTAAACCGCCGTTGACGACATCGATGCCATCGCCGCCGTTTACAGTGTCGTTTCCCGCGTCGCCCGAGAGCACATCATCTCCCGTGCCGCCATTCACAGTGTCGGCACCATCACCGCCATAAATCAAATCAGTGCTGGCATCGCCATACAGCGTGTCGTTGCCTGACCCGCCAAAGATCGTGTCGGTTCCGGTGCCGCCGTAGATCTTGTCGTTTCCAGCTTCGCCGCGCAGTGTGTCGTGCCCAGCGCCGCCCTTCAAACTATCGTGGCCGTTGCCGCCCCATAAGCGATCATCGCCTTTGCCGCCATCGAGGGTGTCGTTACCCGATTTGCCCTTGAGCGTGTCATCTCCGCCGAGCCCAAATAGCTTGTCTGCGCTGCCCGTGCCGCTCAAGCGATCATTGCTGCTGGTACCGCGTTTGCGAGCCATGGTCCGATCCTTGAGTTACGTTCGGGTCACCGGCCCCTCAAATTCGACGCGGCCGTTCTCACTGCGCGGGAAAAAACGCTAATGAAAAAACACAAGATCGGTGTACAACTCGGGGGTAAATAAAGGATTGAAATCCAGGCAAGCAACAAAGCCATGGCCTTCTGCAAGGCCACAGCCCGCTGGAAACAATCAATAATTTTGGGTCATTCATCTACCGTTCATGTCGCCGGGACCAACTTTGCGGTCCTGCGTCAACCCAGGAGCGCATTATGTTCAAATTCAGTTTAGCAACTATGGCAGCCACGGCAGCGCTCCTCGCAGCAGCTCCGGGAGCAATGGCCGGCGATTTGGGCGATGGCGGTTACGGCGCTCACCGCTATGGCGAGCAACGCCCCTATTACAGTGGCCAAGATTTGGACCGGGAGGACTACGATCGCCGCCGCGACCAAGCCGATGACGGCTACGACGGGTATGACGGCGAGAACGATCATGCCCGCGTTCGCGAAGATGACGACGATGATGATGACGACGACGATGACGATGACGGCGGGGAATTCGTAGATCGGTACGCCTCCCGCCACGACGGCTCAACCAAGGACGGCGTCTACTTAGACCGGAATGCACGTGCCGGTTGTCTTCCAGGCTGGAAAGTGAAACAGCGGTTGATCGCCGAGGGCTGGTCACACTTCACGTTGTCGACTTATGGCCGCGGCGAGGCGATCATCCGGGCGAGGCGCGTTCACACGGGTCGCACATTTGAACTCAGGCTGGACGGATGTACAGGCGAGACGTTGTCCTCGTACCCCCTGGACCGTGGACGCCGATACAGCAATCGGGACTAAATCTCACCCCTTTCAGCGCGAACGGCAATCATGATAGCCCTGTCGTCGGTTGCGGCTGCCGACGCGCTGACCGGTGGGGACACATCGCATGGATCTCGTTTCGCTCGCTCACAATCCGGTTCCGGGCGGAGCAACGGTGGGGTTTTTCGCCGGATTTGACGGCGTGCGTTTGCGG
>JANNXL010000512.1:0-12503 GCA_031409575.1 Hyphomicrobium sp. | reverse complement strand
TGCCGGGGCGCCTCGGGAAACGACAGCGCCATCTGATAGGCGAGCGGCACGGCCCCCTTCGCGGCGAGATCCGAAACATTCACTGCGAGTGCTTTCCAGGCAATGTCGCTTGCGGCGTCTGTTTCGAAAAAGTGCACGCCCGCCGCCACGGCATCCGTGGTGACGATGAGATCGGTGCCCGGCGGTGGCACCAATACCGCGCAATCATCAAGCAGTCCAAGCGAGCCAGGTACCCGCCGCGCAAGCGGGGCGAGATACGTCGCGATGAGATCGCCTTCGCTTGTAACTTGAGCCGACATGACGCCGCCCTAACCCTACGCTTCGAACTCTTTGGTGCGCAGTGCGTGTGCGATTTTATCGAGCATGCCGTTCACGACTTTCGGCTCGTCTTCATTGAAGAACGCGTGCGCTACGTTGATATATTCATTGATGACAACCCGAGCAGGCACATCCTGGCGTTCCATCAATTCAAAGACACCGGCTCTAAGGATCGCACGCAAGATGCTGTCGACGCGCACAAGCCGCCAGCCCGTGGCCAGCTGCTCGTCAATCATCGGATCAATGTCGCGCTGGCGGCGCACGACACCGCGCAAAATTTCAGCAAAGAACGTGGCATCGGCCCCTTCAAGGCCATTGGCGTCGGCGCCTTCAGGGTCTGGCTCTTGGGTGAGGCGCTGTTCGACAAACTCTTCGATCACATCGCTGAGATCGGTGCCGGCCATGTCCATTTGATAGAGCGCTTGGACGGCTGCAAGCCGCGAGACGCTGCGCGGCTTGGGAGCATTTTCAGCCGAAGCCTTTGTTTTCTTGGTCGCTGTCATGTGCGCGCGGCCCTGCCGCCGGCACAGCCGAATTCAGCTCCCAGTTCGATCAGCCGCAGACACGCGCGTGCCGCATCCCCGCCCTTGCCACCGGCACCGCCTTGCGCGCGTGCCAGCGCCTGGGCGTGCGTATCGACGGTCAAGATGCCATTTCCGAAGGGAACACGGTGTTGAATGATACTCTCCATGAGCCAATGATTGGCGTTGTTACAGACAATATCATAATGCGCCGTTTCCCCGCGGATGACGCAGCCAAGCGCGATGACGCCTGCATAACGCTTTTCTCCCTTGCTGCAAATGAGGCCTGCGTGGATGGCCGCAGCAAGTGCCTGAGGAATTTCGAGCGCGCCAGGCACGGCGACGCGGTCATAGGAGCCGGCATTGTCTTCAATCACAGCGATGGCACCTGCAATGAGTTCTTGAGTCACGTCGGCGTAATATGGCGATTCAATAATCAAAAGGTGCGCGCCCTGGGCAAGTGCCATTGCGTCAGCCGCCCTTTGAGCCGAGTCTTTCGTACGTTCGACCATGGCCGCTTACCCAATCCTGCGCGTGCCGACGATGCGCAGGCCGAAGGCTTCCAGGCCGACATAGACATGCGCTGCAGAATTTGACAGCAGCACCATGTCGGTGACGCCGAGATCGCGCAGGATCTGCGATCCGACGCCAATTTCAACCTGGCGCTTTTCGCGGCTGCTCTTGTCGCTGAGCGGCGGTGTGGCCCGGCGTTGGATCCAGTCTGAAACACTCTTGGGTCCGAGATCGCGGATCAGCACGACAACGCCGCGGCCTTCTTCTTCGATGGCGCGCATGGATTTCGCCACGAACGATCCGGCTTCCTTTTCACCGTCGACGCCGAGAAGATCACCGAGCAAATTGACCGCGTGTACGCGAACCAGAACCGGGCCGGGCTTCGTCAAATCACCTTTAACAAGGGCCAGATGTTCGACAGGCTCCACCGTTGTCGTGTAAACATTCAGCGTGAAGTCGCCACCAAACACACTCGTGACCGGCGTGCTCGCCAGCCGCCGCACAAGCTGATCGTTCTTCAGGCGATACGAGATGAGATCTTCTATCGTGCCAATTTTGAGGCCGTGCTTTTTCGCAAAAGGTATGAGGTCGGGCATGCGCGCCATGGTGCCGTCGTCGTTCATGATCTCGCAAATCACGGCGGCTGGAAGCAATCCCGCCATGCGCGCCAAATCGACTGAGGCTTCGGTGTGACCCGCACGAATGAGGACGCCGCCTTCGCGTGCGATGAGCGGGAACACATGCCCCGGTGAAACGATGTCTTGATGGCCTTTGGTCGGATCAATCGCCGTTGAAATCGTGCGTGCCCGGTCGCGTGCGGAGATGCCGGTGGTGATGCCTTCGCGCGCTTCAATCGATGGTGTGAACGCCGTACGGTTGCGCGAGGCGTTCACTGGCACCATGAAGCCAAGGCGCAGATCTGCTGCGCGCTGTTGCGACAAAGCAAGGCAGATCAGCCCGCGGCCGTACATAGCCATGAAGTTGATGGCTTCGGGCGTCGCCATCTGAGCCGGGACGATCAGATCGCCCTCATTTTCGCGGTCTTCGGCATCGACGAGCACGACCATGCGGCCGTTGCGCATGTCTTCCAGGATCTCATCGATCGTGGACACAAACGCGTGCGGCTTTACCGCCCCGGCACTAAGCTGACCTGCGGTCAAGATTTGAACTCCATCAGTCGCGCCACGTAGCGCGCGAACACGTCCACTTCGAGGTTGACGCTCTCACCGGGGGTTTTGGCCCCCCAGGTCGTTACCGTCAAGCTGTGCGGAATGAGATTGACGCCAAAGCGCGCACCCGACACTTCATTTACCGTAAGCGACGTGCCGTCCAGCGCTACCGACCCCTTGGGCGCGATGTAGCACGCCAGATGTTCGGGAGCTTCGAACAAGAACCGGCGGCTCTCGCCATCTGGTGTGATCGAAATGATTTTCGCTACCCCATCGACGTGCCCTGACACCACATGCCCACCGAGGCGATCACTCACGGCAAGCGCCGGTTCAAGATTGATGTGGCGGCCGGGTTTCCAGGTGCCGAGCAGCGTCTTGGACAGCGTTTCATTCGAGACGTCGACTTTGAACAGGCTGCCGTCGCCATCTGGCACGATTGAGGTGGCGGTCAGACACACGCCGTCGCAGCACATCGACGCGCCAGGCGGGACTTCACCAGGTGAAAACTTGGTGCGGATGGTGAAGACGCCGCCATGGATGGCGCGAACTTCGCCGACGTCGGCAATGAGGCCTGTAAACATCACCCGTGGTCCTTCCTGATAAGCCTGTATCATACCGTGGATCGCCCAGCCGTTTTGCGAAATGCATAGAGCGTATCGGGGCCAAGCCGCGTTTCATCAAACAGTGTGAACGGTGCCTCGCTGAGATGCTGTGTCAGCGCCACTGAGGCCGTATCGGTGCAGTGCCCCGCCATAAACAAGGCGACTTCATCGGCAAGCGAGGCATGCGCGAACGCGCGCCACATCGCCGGGCCGCCCTCAACAAGCAACCGCGTCACGCCGCGCTCGATCAGCGCCTCCATCACAGCGTGCAGCCAAAGGTTCCCGGCGACTTCCGTGACGGGAATGACGTGCGCGCCCGCCGTCTCGAATGCCGAACGGCGCGCACCATCAATACCCTGCCCGCACACCAGCCACACCGGCACGTCTCGTGCTGTCGCGACCAGCTTGCAATTTAAACCAATGCCGAGCCCCCGCGAAAGAACAACCCGCGCTGGTGACCGGCCCGCCAAACCGGGCAAGCGGCAGGTGAGATCGGGGTTGTCGTCGCGCACCGTGGCTGCTCCAACCAGAATGGCGTCTGACCTTGCGCGCAAAAGGTGCCCGTGCGCGCGCGCTGCTTCGCCTGTTACCCATACTGGCTTGCTATTGCTGCCGCGCGCGGCATGACCGCTGGAATTGAGCGCCATTTTAAGCGTGATAAACGGCCGCCGCTCGGTGACGCGCACGATGTGCCCGCGTGTGACCCAGCGCGCCTCATCCGCAAAAAGGCCACGCTCAACTGCAATGCCGGCTGCGCGCAGCCGGTCCAGTCCGCGCCCGGCGACACGCGGGTCGGGATCGGGTATGGCAACGACAACGCGCGCGATCCCCGCCGCGATGATTGCGTCTGCGCACGGTGCTGTGTGCCCATGATGCGAACAGGGCTCTAACGTCACGTAGAGCGTCGCCTTTTTGGCGCGGTCTCCCGCTGCCGCAATCGCAATCGTTTCTGCATGGGGCCGCCCCCCGGGAGCCGTGACGGCCCGCGCGATCACTTCGCCTGTTGTCTCATTGGCAATAACGGCACCAACCGATGGATTGGGTATTGTCTGTCCCAGACCGCGGCGCGCCATGGACAGCGCAATCGCCATCATGTGGCGATCAAATGAGCTGTGGTCTTGCATTGTGTGCGTCAGTGCTTCTTCAAAGCCGGGGTCACAGTAGCTGCGTCGCCTGCTGCATCGTCTCGCGCGATTTCGCCCAGAAATTCGTGAAAGTCTGCGGCTTCACGAAAGTCTCGATAGACCGAAGCGAACCGCACATAGGCGACAGGATCCAAACCGCGTAACGCTTCCATCACGTATTCGCCAATCGTCGATGACGCGATTTCGTTTTCACCGGCACTCTCCAGCTGGCGTACGATGCCCGACACCATGCGCTCGACGCGGTCAGGATCGAACGGCCGCTTGCGCAGCGCGACGTCAACCGACTTCATCAGCTTATCACGGTCGAACACGACCTTGCGGCCGGATCGTTTTACAACGGTTAACTCGCGCAACTGCACGCGCTCAAACGTGGTGAACCGGCCGCCGCAATCGGGGCAAATGCGGCGCCGCCGGATCGACGCGTTCTCGTCGGTCGGGCGGCTGTCTTTCACAGCCGTATTTTCGCACGCACAGTAAGGGCAGCGCATGACGTGGCTCCAGAATCAAAAAAGGTGTCAGGCCGGCGGGGCCTGACACCTCGTGTTAGTACGCTCAAGTATTGAGCGCGGCAAACAGCTTACGCGGTGTAGATCGGGAAGCGCTTGCACAGCTCGGTGGCTTCGGCCTTGATCTTGGCTTCCACCGCTGCGTTGCCCTCTTCGCCGCTTTTAGCGAGACCATCGAGCACGTCGCCGATCATGCGGCCGATGTCGCGGAATTCCGCAACTCCGAAACCGCGCGTCGTGCCGGCCGGCGCGCCAAGGCGGATGCCTGACGTGACCATTGGCTTGGCCGGATCGAACGGAATGCCGTTCTTGTTGCAGGTGATGTGGGCGCGGCCAAGTGACTTCTCAGAGATGTTACCGGTCAGGTTCTTGGGACGCAGATCAACGAGGATCAAGTGCGTGTCAGTACCGCCCGAGACGAGCGCAAAGCCGTTCTTGACGAGCACTTCGCCCATAGCCTTGGCGTTGTCGATCACGGCCTGCGTGTAGGCCTTGAACCCGGGCTGCAGGCACTCGCCGAAAGCAACAGCCTTGCCGGCGATGACGTGCATGAGTGGGCCGCCCTGGATGCCAGGGAAGATGGCCGAGTTGAATTTCTTCGCCAGATCTTCGTCGTTGGTCAGGATCATGCCGCCGCGCGGGCCGCGCAGTGTCTTGTGCGTCGTCGTGGTGGCGACGTGCGCATGCGGGAACGGGCTCGGATAGAGGCCCGCGCCAACCAGACCGGCGAAATGCGCCATGTCGACCAGGAAGTGCGCGCCGACTTCATCGGCAATGGCGCGGAAGGCTGCGAAGTCGATCTTGCGCGGATAGGCCGAGCCCCCCGTGATGATGATGCGCGGCTTGTGTTCGTGCGCGAGCTTGCGCACTTCTTCCATGTCGATCAGGTGCGTCTCAGGATGAACGCCATACGAGACGGCCTTGAACCACTTGCCCGACTGGTTGACGGGAGCACCGTGGGTCAAGTGGCCACCGGCAGCCAGCGACAACCCAAGGATGGTGTCGCCGGGCTTGGCCAGGGCCATGAACACGCCCTGGTTGGCCTGCGAGCCCGAGTTCGGCTGCACGTTGGCAAAGCCGCACCCGAAAAGCTGCTTGGCACGGCTGATGGCGAGTTCTTCGACAACGTCAACGTACTGGCAGCCGCCATAGTAGCGTTTACCGGGATAGCCTTCGGCGTACTTGTTGGTGAGCACACTGCCAGCGGCTTCAAGCACTGCCTTCGAGACGATATTTTCCGAAGCTATCAGCTCGATTTCATACTGCTGGCGGCCAAATTCCTGGCCAATCGCCTTGGCAATTTCGGGGTCGGACTCGGCCAAAGTCGCGTTGAAGAAACTATGGGTCGGCGACTTGTTAGACTTCATTTTAAACATAGGTCATCCTCGCGGCTGGCGGTTTTGGGTGGTGGTAGACGATGATGGTCTCGGCGAGGGGGTCGCAAACAGCGCACTGGCCACACCGGCATTAGATTTTTGGATATCTGATTAGGGCTTGTACCATGGTGGAAGGACGCAGAACAAGAACACCTCGGAAGGCGCGACGCTGCTACGCACAATAAGGGGTGGCGGATGCCGTTTTGCGCGCAATCGCCAAATGTCTGGTGCATTGGCCGCGGTTCCAGACAGGTGAGCATCTGCCCGGGGGGATGAGCTATTCTGCCGCCAGTTTAACCGTCTGGCCGTGGGAGACCGGGCAAGCCGCCCACAATTCGGTTAGTGCGCCCACCAGCACGTCCATCTGAGCGTCAGTATGCTGGGGCGATGGCGTCAGGCGGATGCGTTCCGTGCCGCGCGGCACCGTCGGATAATTGATCGGCTGAGCGTAAATGCCATAACGGGTGAGCAGCGTGTCTGTGACCGCTTTGCAGTGCACGGGATCGCCGACCATTAACGGCACGATGTGGCTGGGGTTATCCATGGCGGGCAAGCGCACACCATTGAGCCGCAGCTTAAGTGTACGCGCGCGCTCTTGGTGTTTTGCGCGTTCCAGACTGCTGGCCTTCAAATGCGCAATCGAGGCGCGCGCACCCGCTGCAATTGCAGGCGCAAGCGAGGTGGAGAAAATGAAGCCCGGTGCATACGAGCGGATGGCATCGCACAAATCGGTACTGGCTGCGATGTAGCCGCCCATGACGCCGAAGCCTTTGGCGAGCGTGCCGTTGATGACATCGACACGATGCATCACGCCTTCGCGCTCGGCAATGCCACCGCCGCGCGGACCGTAAAGGCCCACAGCGTGCACTTCATCAAGATACGTCATCGCACCGTACTTTTCGGCGAGATCGCAGATGGCTGCGATGGGCGCGATGTGCCCGTCCATCGAGTACACGCTTTCGAAAGCGATAATCTTCGGAACGCCGGCGGGTGCGGCCTTCAACTTCGCTTCGAGATCGGTGATGTCGTTGTGGCGGAAGATGCGCTTGTCCCCGCCGCCGTGACGGATGCCCTCGATCATCGAGGCGTGGTTTTTCTCGTCCGAATAAATAATCGCGCCCGGCAGCAATTTCTGCAGCGTTGAAAGCGTGGCGTCGTTCGCGACATACGCCGACGTGAACAGCAGCGCCGAAGGCTTGCCGTGGAGATCCGCAATCTCAGCTTCGAGTTCAACGTGATAGTGCGTCGTGCCGGAGATATTGCGCGTGCCGCCGGATCCAGCCCCAACTGTATCGAGAGCCTCGTGCATCGCAGCGAGAACGGCTGGATGCTGGCCCATGCCGAGGTAGTCGTTGGAGCACCACACCGTAATCGGGCGAAGCCCATCCGCCGTGAACTGGGAGGCTAAGGGAAAAGCGCCGCGCTGGCGCTTCACATCCGCAAAAACACGGTAGCGGCCCTCGGCGCGTATGGCATCGAGCGCAGCTCTAAAGTGCCTCGCATAATCCATCAGAAAGGTGTTCCTCGACCCAGTTTGTAATTTTTACAAGTCTTATTAACTGGCTCTCTGCCCAAATCAACGCCAGAGATGTCGCGCCTCCGAGAGATCAATAAGTGACCGTCCCAGGACCACTATCTTCAAGTCTTTCGATGGTTAAGCCGTGGCAGACGTGCGGCACGAGTGGGGCAGAGCCGGCCTGATCGAACCAGTTACTAGTAAGTTCCGGCAGTCTCGCCGATGCCGTCCTTATTGTACAGATCGCGGCGGAATTGCACGACGCCGTCCTCCGTGGCCCAAGCTGTGATGTATGTAAAATATAGAGGTACGGGGCTCTTAAGTGACACATCCATGCGCTTGCCGCTCTCTTTGATGCTTTGCACCTGATAGTCGGTCCAGCCGGGATTGCCGCGCAGCAGCCATACCGCCAATTGGTCGATGTTGTTGACGCGGATGCAGCCTGAACTCGCGGCACGGAAGTTGCGCCCAAAGAGCGACTCTTTGGGTGTGTCGTGCATGTAAACAGAGTCAGCAGAATTGAAGTTGATCTTTAAGAAGCCGAGCGGATTTTCTTTACCTGGCTGCTGGCTGTAGCTGAAACCCTGCGGCCGGCTCGAACTCCAGTCGATCGTTTCAGGATCAACTTTTTTACCGCCCCCGTCATAGGCATCGATGCCAAACTTCACGAGCACGTTCTTGCCGGCCTTTTGCATTTCCTGGCCGCGCGGAATGAGGTCTTTGTTGATCACGGTTGGCGGCAGGCGCCATACGGGGTTGAAATTCATCTGCGAGATGGCCGAGCGCAGCAAGGGCGTCGGCCGGTCTGGTTTGCCGACGACGCCCGCATAGCGGGCAACAACTTTTCCACCCTCAACGGCCTCGACTTGAGCAGACGGGATGTTCACGACGACATAGCGTTTCTTGCCAATAGAGGCATATTCCTGCAGGCGCGCGACGCCGTTCTTGAGCTGCTTGAGCCGGCCGGCCGCTGGGACATTGAGTGCGGCAATTGTGCGCGCATCAACAATGCCGGTGGGAGTTAGTCCATTGGTTGCCTGGAAGTGCTTGACGGCTGTTTCCAAGCTACCATCAAAAAACTCGTCGCCGCTCGAGGCATCCTTCAGGTCGCCAGATGCTGCCAGCCTGTCGCGTAAAACGCTGACGGCAAAATGCGTTTCACCTGAGCGCATCTCAATTTCGGGAACGACTTTCCAGCCGCCCTCGGCCACGATTTTGGAATACCGCTTTATGGCGGCGTTGGTCGCGGCAATGTTGGCAGGCGAGAGTGTCGGGAAACCGGGGGGCGGATTGCCCTCCCATTCTTTGATGAATTCGCGATCCGTTGAGCCGCCGGTTCCCGGGCCGGTTGGTCCCATCCGGATGCCATCGTAGTCTTGCGCGCCTGCGCTTCCCGCGAGCACAAAACACAGACCGGCAGCGGCAACGCTGAGCGCAGATCTTGAAACGTCAGCAGCTGTTCTCAGTCTGGACATTCGCAAGCCTCTCACTGTGCGGGCCTATTTGTCGACAGGAATTGGCTCATCCCTGCGCCTTTCGCAATCGATAGAAAAGACGGAAATCATACTTTTCAAGGGCCAAATACCGCCATGATGCGGCAGCACAACAACAAAAAGGGCCTCAGCGATGCTGAAGCCCTTTCTTGTATTCCCTGGGAGAGAGAAGACAGGAGTGACGTGAGGCAGGCGGGTTAGGGCTTAGAGGCGATACCGGATCTGATCCGACCAGAACCGCTCCAGGCGTACCAGAGCCTTGTTCAGACCCCGGAAGTCGTCGCTCGAGATCTCACCGACAGCTTCGATCGAGCCGAGCTGACGCTGATACAGCTTCTGAACCACCGCGCAGGCATCCTTGCCTCTCTGAGATAATGAAACTCGCACGCTGCGGCGATCCGATTCCGAGCGCTTGTAGTCAATGTAACCCATATCAACCAACTTCTTCAGGTTGTATGAGACGTTCGAACCGAGGTAGTAGCCACGGCTCTTCAATTCGCCTGCCGTCAGTTCGCTATCGCCAATGTTGTACATGAGCAGCGCCTGGACGGAGTTGAGTTCCGAGCCGCCGAGGCGGTCGAACTCGTCCTTGATGACATCAAGCAGCAGGCGGTGCAGGCGCTCGATGAGCCGCAAGGCTTGGAGATATTCTGCTCGGAACTCTTCGTTCTGCACTTGGACGCGCGGGCGCGCGACGTCGAACGCAACACTCATGGACCTGCCTCTTGTACCTGTTTGCCTAAGTGCCGGTGTTCCGGCTTGCACACAAGGTATCGCAGACCCCTAAAAGTTACCTGAATAGGCATAGTAAAAGAATAGTAACGGGGGGTATCAGGTAAGACTGTGTTCACCCGGAATTCAAGCAAACTGCACGTGTCCGTCCAATCTACCGCCACTTTGCAAAAAATTACGTTGAGTAGGCGGATGAAACTGGCGATCAACCTAGCCGGAATTTACCCTTCCTGTTGGGATAAGGGCCCAATTCAGGCCCGGGAGGCCTGCATCTGCGAACGGGTCGGCAAAACGAGAGCGTCGCTGGGATGGGGTGCAAAATAGGCCGCCACCGTGGCGTCGGAAACATCCTCAAGCCTGGCCGGGCTCCATTTTGGCGGTCCGTCTTTATCGATGAGCAAGGCTCGCACGCCTTCGTAAAAATCTGTGCCGTCGAGAAAATGGCACCCGAGACGGTAATCACGGTGCAAGGTCTCGCGCAAATCGAGCGAGGCCGCTTCCCTGATATGGCGCAGCGTGACCTTAAGAGACAACGGCGCCCGGGCGGCTAACTCGCTGGCAACCGTTTGCGCCCACTTCACATGCGCGCCTTGAACCGACGCGAGCCGCGCCAGGATATCTTCAACCGTCGCTGCACCAAAGCAGCGGGCGATTGTTTCGCGGTAGGGCACCAATTCGCCGTCGCCTGGAGCCACATGCCGGTCGTCTAAAACCGGGTCCACAGGTTCGGCGCTGGCCAGCAGTGCTTTGACCTCAGAAAACCGTGCCGCCGGAATGCAATGCGTGGCCAGACCCAGCGCAAAGGCATCCGCGCGGCCAATCGATCGGCCGGTGAGGCCCAAATACTCGCCAGTATGATCCGGCATACGCGCAAATGCGTGACACGTGCCGACATCGGGAAACAGTCCAATTCCGGATTCGGGCATAGCAAACTTGTAGCCCTCACCCGCGACGCGATGCGTGCCATAAAGGGATATGCCCACGCCTCCGCCCATCACGATGCCATCAATGAGTGAGATGGTTGGCTTTGAGAAACACTCGCAATGCCAGTTGCGGGCATATTCTTCGGCGAACAAATGACGGGCAGCCGGCAGGTCGCTGCGGGCCGCTGCCACGATCTCGCGCACGTCGGATCCAGCTGAAAAGGCTTTGGGTGAAGCTGACTGCAGCACGACGCAATACGTATTGGGATCGCGGGAGGCGCGCATGAGCACGTCGCCGAAACCTTGCCGCATGGCGTGCGTTAGGGCATTGAGGGCGCGCGGCCGGTCGAGCGTGACGACGGCGCAAGCCCCTACGGCATCTGAACGAAGGTCTTGCGTCGGCTCAGGCAACATTTGGCGAATCCTGCGATAACTGTAGTTCTGCCCCTGAGTGCCATATCTGTTCAGACCCTCGGACGCACTGTGTTGCACGGCCGCAATTTGCCGCTATAGAGTTTTTGAGTGTCTTGGATGTGTGACGTGTTTGCGGGCGCAGTTGGCTTTCGCGGCGGCCCCGCCACCCAGAAGGACGAAACGCCTGATGTGGCGGTTGCGCTTTTTCATTGCCGGGCTTGTAAGCGCTCTTTTGGCGGCGAATACCCTCGCGGGCGATGTGCCAGCCCCTATTAAGAAGCCGCGCGACAAAAATGGCGTGGTCATCACAACGCCTAGCCCGGACAAGCCCGCCGCCACTGCCAACACAGCCGATTCCGTGAGCAAGACCGACCAAACAGCCAAGAAAATCGAAACCGCCAAACCTGTTTCTACTACGTCGCCCGTTTCTACCCCCGCGCCGGTTCCACCAGCAGCCAGCAAGGCAGCTGAAACGCCGTCACCGGCGGTCAACGTCGCGCCGCCTGCGCCGCCGCCTATCCCCAAGGAGTGGTCTGCGGAAGAGATTGAACTAGCGAAATCCCATTGCACCCAAGTGCTCAAAGGCGTTGACGCCGTGAGCGTGCCGGAGCCCTCTTTTCGCGATGGCGAGTGCGGCGCACCCGCTGCTGTCCGGCTCTTCAGCATCGGTAAGAGCCCGCAAGTGACGCTTGACCCGCCTGCGGTGCTGACCTGCGATATGGTGGCCGCCCTTCACACCTGGATGACCAAGGATATCCAGCAGCTCGCAAAAAAACACTTGGGCACCGACGTCATCAAAATCCAAACGATGAGCGACTATGCGTGCCGAAAGGCTTACGGGCGCACCAACGGTAAACTCTCCGAACATGGCCGCGCCAACGCTCTCGACGTGCGCGGCTTTGTGACGGCCAAGGCACAGCCTGCTTATGTGCTGGAATCGTGGGGACCGGTTCAGCGGGACATCATTGCAGCCCAGGTGGCGGCTGCAAAAGCCGCCGCGGAAAATGCGGCTGTGGCAGAAGCGGCAGCCTCCCAAGCGGCGGCAGCTGCGGCGAAAGCGGCAAACATTGAACCTGTGAAAGCTCCTGCAGCGGCCGCCGAGACCGCAACCCCGGCCGCACAACTCAAAAAGTCTTTGGCGGCGAGCCCAGCGTCCGCCCCTGGAGCGAAGTCCGGTGCTGGCGGGCTGTCGTTGGGTTTAGTGCCGTCGCAGCTTGGCGGGCCGAAAGACAAAGATAAAACCAAGAAGTCAAAAGGCGCTGAGCGCGCTGATGC